>NZ_JAUBRK010000077.1:0-32629 GCF_036701825.1 Microcoleus sp. MOSTC5
CTCTGGTTTTTCGCTCATCTGACTACATTACCAGATTTTTCGGCTCTCAATGAACTATTTTTTACCTGAATCCTTACGATAGAACCATCAAGTTTCTGGTTATCTGGCTGAATAATTTGCGGAAACTTTAGAGTTTTTCCACCATCTGGAATTAGCAATTCTTCGTTAGTCAGATTTTCCCGTTCGCCGTCGGGATAATACAGACCGTTTTTGTAGCAAATTAGGTTGTCTCTGAGGGAGTTTAGTTCGTTGATGTTAAATTCTTTGCCGACATTATCAGCTAGATTTTCCCACAAATATCGGGCATTTTCTGCTACTTGCTTATACCCTTTGTCCCTATCATCCCGCAGGTGGAAAGGATAGAGGGTAATACTGGGATTTTTAATTTGCCATTCTTGGCTCATAATCAAGTTTTTGAGATGTTTTCGAGTATTTCTATCAGATATTTGGGGCGGGCAAGATGCCCACCCCACAAGAATTTTATGGTTTGTCTTCTAGGAAGGTGTTTCTGGATTATTTGTTGGCGGTGCAGGCGGCGCAGACGACAGAGGCAAACCCAGTCGAATCTGATTTTCCTTCAGCGTTTCGCAAAACTCCCTCCGGATTTCTTCAGGTGCATCGCTATCTGTACCACCCGCACCCATTTGATAAATTTCGTTCTCTAAATTCTCTTCTATTTGAGGTCTAGTTTCGCACCAATCCTTGATTGTTTGAGCGATAATATTGATATTATCGGTCGAACCAACCTCAATCGCTGATAATTGTTTGACAAATTGCGGCTCGGATATTTTCAATAACTTACTGAAAGCCGCCACAATTTCTTCGGGTGTGGCCTCATCGGGAAGTGACATTACTAATCTCCTTAAATCACTCTTTTCAGTTGACAGCGGTAAAGTTTCGGTTTCGCCAATTAAGGTAAATGCAGCCCAAGCTATGGGACTCGGAAATCGAGCTTTTGTGGTTAGCATAGCACACCGCAAGGCGGCTGCTCGATTCTCTGCCAGTGCTAAATTTTGGTAGAATTCAGTCATTAGTAATTTGGCTGAAATCGCTCCCATATTCCACAGGGAAACGATGATGCTGGGTACTCCGGCGAGGATGAAGCAGCGCGACAATCCGATGACTCCATCTCCGGTAATTTTACCGCCTCCGGTGCTGCAGGCGCTTAATACTACGAGTTCGGAATCGAGTTTTAATTGCAGGATTTCTGCGGCGTTAAGCGCGCCGTCGTCGGTGTCTCCTGATGGTGCTAAAATAATCGCGCCTGGGATGCCGGAACCTTGGAAATCGTCGAGGAGTCCGTGGGCGGATAAATGCACGATGCGCGTGTTTAGCATCGTGTCTAAAATGGCGACTTTTGTGGCATTTTCTCCGCTAATTGCTTCGGTTCCTAAAGTTGCGGCAATGGCTTCGGCGGCTTCTTTTGCCCTGGGGATTTGTCGGAGTTTGTAAGGGTTTTCGTTGAATTTGGGTGCGATGGTTGGATCGCCGACAATTAGGGCTGCTTGTCTCAATCCTCGCACTCGGTTTTGATGTTGGCGGGTGATTTCTAATACTTGGATGGATGGGCTGGTGAGGATGGTATGATCTTCGATTAGGTAGCGATTGTGGCTATCTTGCAAGGCGGCGAAGGGAACTAAAAATAAGTCGTAGTGGGGGACGAAGATGATGGGGGAATTAGCATCGGTTGGTAGCAAGTCGATTATCGGTTCGATCAGGATTTGATGGAGGAGTTCCAATAGGGGAAATCGACCTGTTTCGTCTCGATTGTACTGGGATTCTAGCTGAATTTTGTTGCCTTCGTCGTCGGTTTCATGGGTGCCGATGGAGACGCGGGCTTTGAGGATGATTTGTTTGAGGGTTTGGTTTTGTTGGTTGAGGGGTTCGAGGTTGGCGGCGCGATGGGTGATGTGGCCGTTTGGTTGGATTACCCAGATGTAAATTTTTGGGTTGACAATCGAGTATTCAACTATTGTGGAGTTTCTGTCGCGGGCGATTTGTTGGATTTTGGGGATGGATAATTGATTTGTTTCGTCATTCGCTGGCACATCATTTGTTAATAAGGTTTGTCGCAATAACTCGACGAAGGCACGGGTGCGAGACTTTTCAGATATTTCTAAGGCTTCATCAAATCTAGTTTGGGCAACTAGGACTTTTTGCAGCAGGCGATAGGCATATATTTGGGTTTCAAAGATTGAGGCTTTGTGCTCATTATTTACTAATTCAGAACGCAGAGTTTCATGAATTGCGATCGAGGCGCGAAGTTCTGTTTCAGCTTCAGCAAGTTGGTGAGTTTTTAGGAAAGTATTTCCCAAATTGTTGAGAGAGCTTGACTCTCCCACGCGATATCCGATTTCCCGTGAAATCTCTCAAGACTGTTGGTGAAATTCGATCGCGCTGTGGAATTGCCCTAGGGAATCGTAAGCATTGCCCAAATTGCCGAGGGAATTAGCTTCTCCTTCGCGATATCGGATTTCCCGTGAAATCTCTAATTGCTTTTGATAAAATTCGATCGCGCTGTGGAATTGCCCTAGGGATTTGTAAGCAATGCCCAAATTGCCGAACGAAATAGCTTCTCCTTTGCGATCTCCGATTTCTCCTTTAATCACTAAAGACTGTTCGTGAAACTCGATCGCCTTTTGATATTGCCTTAGAAAATTGTAAGCATTGCCCAAATTGCCGAGCAAAATAGCTTCATTTTGGCGATTTCCGATTTTACGAGAAACCTCTAATAACTGCTGGTAAAACTCGATTGCCTTTTGGTATTGACCGAGGGATTGGTAAGCTATGCCCAAACCGCAGAGGGAAACAGCTTCTCCTTGGTGATTTCCGATTTCCCGCGCAATCACTAAACACTGTTCGTAAAACTCGATCGCCTTTTGGTATTGCCCTAGGGAATTATAAACATTGCCCAAATTGCCAACGGAAAGAGCTTCTCCTGGACGATTTTCAATTTCCCGTTCAATCATTAAAGACTGTTTGTGAAACTCCATCGCCCCCAGGCAGTCCCCTAGGGATTCGTAACAATTTCCTAAATTGCCGAGGGAATTAGCTTCTCCTTGGCGAAATGCGATTTCCCGTGAAATCTCTAAACACTGTTCGTGAAACCCGATCGCCCTGTCGAATTGCCCTAGGGAATCGTAAGCATTGCCCAAACTGCCGAGGGAAGCGGCTTCTCCTTTGCGATCTCCAATTTCCCGATAGATAGTTAATGCCTGTTCCCAAGACAGCAAAGCTTCTCGAAATTGACTGATTGCATACTGCTGATTACCTTGTTCAAACAGTCTGTCTGCTTCTGCTTTTCGGGTGACTGCCACTGAGGTGTTGTCATTCATCCCAAGCAGTATCCCGGCACAATTCATCAACCGATTAGCGTTATTTAGTTGCCCAAATCTTCTAAGATTCTCTGCCTCTTCTAGCATTGCCGCCACCAAGCCATCATCCAGCAATTCCGGGTGAGTTTTCAATATCTCCGGTTCTTCGCCGCTGGGACAGGTTAGCAGTTGATTTATCAGGTTGAGATAGGCTTGTTGGCGTTCTGAGTTCATTGCGATTTAGGATTTGGGATTGTGCGATCCATTAATTTATTATCGGTGAAACTCATCTGTTTGGGGCGGGCGATGCCAAGTTTTTTGTAGGGGTTCTTGCATTTGGGCGACAATATTTGCAACACCACGGGGATTTATCGTTTATTCGTCGGCCCGATGGTTTGTCCGTGGGTGCGATGGTTTGTCCAGGGGGTCGTTTGTTTGTCCGCGAGTCCGCCAGGGGTTGAAACCCCTGTCTCATAGCTAAAGTCGGTTGAAACCGACTGAAGAATGGTGAAAAATACTCGATTATGGTGACAAATACTTGATTGTTTATTTAATGTGCTTTTCAGTCCTCTTTTAGAGGACTTTCGCTATGAGACGGGGGTTTCAACCCCCGGCGGACTTGTGGGGTAGCGTCGGGGATTTTGGTAGCCCGAATGTGCGATCGACTTTTGGTAAAATTTGGGTTAGGGGCGATCGAATATTTGTCCTTGGGCGGGGGCGGGTTTATTTATATTGTCAACGATCGCGATTATTCCTCTTTCGCCCGAAACAGCTTTCCTACCGACTTCACCAAAAGTTCTCGCGGTATCAATCGAGGCATATTTGCAACAATTTGATTGGGAATTCCCCCTGTCACAACATTAGACTCATTTTTGTCTAAAGCTTTCAAAGCATCTCGCACTACTTCCGCAGCAGGAACGAGTTTTTGCCCGCTGCTGGATGCCAAACTTTTCGGAAATTCAGCTACTGCAGCAAAGTCCGATTCTGTCGGCCCTGGACAAAGGCACAAAACGCCAATTCCTAAATCTTTGTTCTCAGCCCAAAGTGCCTCGCTGAAACTCAAAACAAACGCTTTAGTAGCTGCATACATTGACAAGTACGGCATTGGTTGAAAAGCTGCGATGGAAGCAACATTGATGATACTTCCCGATTTTCTTTCGCGCATTCCCTGCAAAAATAAATGCGAAAGTTCAACTAATGCTACAATATTTAGTTGCACCATTGTTAGTTGTTTCGCAAGCGGGCGATCGGCAAAAACACCGTAATCGCCAAAACCCGCATTATTCACCAACAAATCAACCGTCCAACCTTTTTTAACAACCGTATCAAATACAGCAGTTCCAGCGCCCGGTGCGCTCAAATCTTGCACGATTACTTCTACCCGAACCTTGAATTGTTGTTGCAGTGTAGCAGCTAGCTGTTGCAATTTGGCTTCGGAACGAGCTACCAAGATTAGATTGTGCTGGCGTTTGGCTAATTCGGCGGCAAACGCTGCGCCAATTCCGCCAGAAGCACCGGTGATTAAAGCAGTCGGCATGAACTTAATTCGGATTATTTCATATAAATTTTATATATTTTAACAATTATTTTGACGGGAACCTGTAAAATAACTAAAAGGAAATAGGTGAGTTTTATGGCGCGTCTTACCGATCGAGCTTTTGAAATTTTGCGGGCAGAAGTTGACAAGTGCGCGGCGGCTAATAGTCTAGCGGGTGAAGTGTACCGACGGATGGTGATCAAGCGGTTGGAGAAGTTACGATCGCAAAACGGCACTTTCGCGTCAAGAGAAGAAATCCGCGATACCTTCAAAGACGAATTTCCTAACTTCAGCGAACAAGCTCTCAAAGCTGCCCTCAAAGCCAACCGCCCGCCCGGATTGTTCGGTAAAATCATCTTTGCTGGGAGTTTGCTGGGAAGTGCTGCGGGGATAATTTGGCTGATTAACCTGCCTTTTCCGATGATTCGCTGGCCCGTGGCGAAAACAATGCCGATATTGTTGCTGCCGAGTTTTAGGAGTATGGATTACAATTACCGGCAGGCGATCGCCCTTGTGGAACAATCCGATCAACTGGTGAATAAAGCCACGGCTGTCGCTGATTTTGACTTGGGCGAAATTAAAGCAAAAGAGGCTCAAAAACACCTCGACGCCTTGCCAGTGTGGTTCCTCGGCTATTACCCAAAGAGGTACTGCTCTTTTTTTAGCTGCAGTTGGCGGTTTACACTCGATGAATTTCAAGCCGCCCGCAAAAATGTCGGGCGGATGGAGGCTCAGATTTTCCAGCAAAAAAATGCTTTTACTCGGTTAAATCAAGTCGAACAAACTCTCAACGTGGCGAAACAGCAGTATCAGCAAGCAAAAACTGCCGCAGACAGACAAAAAGCGACGGTAAATTGGCAAAGTGCGATCGACCAACTCAATCAAATTCCCGCCGAAACCCTCGCGGGAGAAACAGCTAAGAAAACACTCAAAGCAGCAGAAAGAGACTTTCAAGCAATGGGCGGCATCGCCACCGGTTCTGTGCAGGCTGACAACTTAATTGAAGCTGCCAAAGAATTTGCTCTCTCCGCCGCCGTCGCCTCCCAAAAACCTCCCCATCCCGCCGCACAGTGGGAACAAATAGCAGAATTGTGGCAAGAAGGTATTAATAGACTGAAATTGATTTCTGTCGATAATCCGGGCTATCTCGATGCTCAAACCAAACTCGCTGAATATCAGAAAAATTTAGGAATTACCCAGATTAGACTGGAAGCAGAAAAAGATTCGGCAAGAGCTTTGCAAGAAGCTAAAAGCTTGTTTGCCAACTTGCAAAATGAGGTGAATTCTCCGAGGCAAAATCCCGGTTACTCCCTCAGCCAGTTGCAAAAAATTATCAATCAATTAGAATCCGTCAAACCCGGAACAACTATTTATCCCGAATCCCAAAAATGGCTGCAATCTGCTCGCAAAAAACAGCAAGAATGGCAAAAGAATTAAAGATTGGGAATTGCGAATGGGAGATTGTTAGCTGTTGGCTGTTGACTGTTGACTGTTGACTGTTGACTGCCAACTGCCAACTGACAAATTACCAAGTCGGGTCAACATAGAGATTAATTGTCACTTGCTTTTTCCCGGAAGGAACGCCGGAAATACAAGCACAAATCGTATCCCCGCCATCAATTTCTACTTCGCAAGCGTGACAAGAACCCATGAGACAGCCAGTAGGAATACAAACCCCTGCACGTTTGGCTACATCTAGCAAATGCTCTCCTGGTTCAGCTTCAACTGTCACATTATCTGGTAAAAAACAAACTTTTGTCATTGAATTTTAACCTCAACTCTAACAAACAATAGTTAACAGTCAACAGTCAACAGTCAACTGTTAACTAATTAACCTAAAATATGCTTTATATCTAAGTGCTTTTCCACTGTATCTGCTAGAGTGTCTAACAGAGCTTCTCGGTGTTCCCGGTAATTAGGAATACCTGTAGGCAATGCGCGGAGTCCCCGCTGCTGCCGCAAGTGATTTAACCAAGCTCGCCGCCAAGCTCCGTTGTCAAAGATACCGTGCAGGTATGTACCCCAAATTGATTGAGAAGTATTGACAATTCCTAAACTCGGATCGTCAAATAGCGGCTGAGTCAAATCTGACTCTAGGATCTGCGTTTTTCCTTGATGAATTTCGTAACCGGAAACAGGCAAACCCGGTTGAGGATAGTTAGATGTTACGATTCGTTGGCGGGCAATTTTGTTCGGTGCCATCGCAGTTTTCAAAGGCAGCAATCCCAATCCTGGAAATTCTCCCTTTTCTCCCTCAATGCCTTCTTTATCGGTGATACTTTGTCCCAGCATCTGAAAGCCACCGCAAACTCCCATGACTGTACCGCCAGCTACTAAATAATTTTGAATAGCTTTGGCCATACCTGTTTGGCGCAGCACGTGCAAATCGGAAATGGTAGTTTTAGATCCTGGTAAAATCACGGCATCTGGATGGCCTAAATGGTCTTTTGGGCTGACATATTTGACGGTGACGGAAGTTTCCGATTCTAAGGGGTCAAAGTCGGTAAAATTGGAAATTCGGGGCAGGCGGATGACCGAAATATTTATGTCGGTTTGAGAATTGGGAGAACGCCGATCGAGCAAATCGAGAGAATCTTCTGAGGGAAACACTTCGTCTATCCAAGGAATCACCCCAACTACCGGGATTCCCGTCCTTTCTTCGAGCCAAGTCAGCCCCGGATCTAAGATCGATTTTTGTCCTCGGAATTTATTAATAATGAATCCTTTAATTAAAGCCCGTTCGTCGGGATCGAGCAATTCCAAAGTACCGATAATGTGAGCAAAAGCGCCGCCGCGATCGATATCAACTACTAGCAAAGTCCGAGCTTTTAAATGTTTAGCTACCCGCATATTTGTTAAATCGCGGTGTTTGAGATTAATTTCAGCAGGGCTACCGGCTCCCTCACACACAATCATGTCAAATTCTTGACGGAGAAATTCTAAAGATTCCCGAATAGCTTGCCAGCCGATATCGAAATACTGCTCGTAATATTGAGATGCTCGCACATTGGCGATCGCCCGACCCTTGACAATCAATTGAGAAGTCATGTCTCCTTGCGGCTTGAGCAAAATCGGATTCATTTCTACCCAAGGTGCGACGCCTGCAGCCCAAGCTTGCACTGCTTGAGCGTAACCAATCTCTCCGCCGGCGGCTGTGACATAGGAATTCAGTGCCATATTCTGACCTTTAAACGGAGTTACCCGCCAGCCTCGCCGAGCAAAGATTCGACACAAAGCTGCAACAAGTAAAGATTTCCCTGCGTGAGATGTTGTTCCCACGACCATAATTGCTTTCATAATATTAAGGGAGAAGGAAGAGGGAAGAAGGAAGAAGGAAGAAGGAAGAGGGAAGAAGGAAGAGGGAAGAAGTAAAAAGTAAGAAGTAAAAAGTAAAAAGTAAGAAGTAAGAAGGCAGAAGGCAGAATCAAAAAAAATTCTGATTTCTACCTTTTGCTTTTAGCCTCAAGATCAGGGCTTATCTTCGTCGGATAGATTTTCAGACTTGGATTCATCGGCCGCTTGAGCAGCTTCTACTAGCTCCGAAGGGGGGGGATTCGGGCGAATCAATTCCGGTTGTTCTCCCTCAGAAGATGGTTTTTTATCTGTGGATTCGATCGAGATCACTGATACTGAAACCGTTTCCACCTGCACGCTCAACCCAGGTTCTCCCGGTACTTCTATCTCTACAGGCGCTGCCATTTCCACCACAGTCATTTCTATCGATGCTGCAGGGGCTTCTGCTTCCGGTAGGCCTGCTGCTTCCGGTTCACCAACTGCAGCCAGCGGTGTCTGGGTTTCCAGAGATACAGCAGGGGCTGTTGCTTCTGGTTCACCAACCGCAGCCAGAGGTGTCTGGGTTTGGGCGGACGATCGCTCGTCGATCGGACTTTCCCCTATTTTGTCAAAACTCGCGATTTCTGCCGCCATCAAATCGGCCATTGCTTCAACATCCCTGGGAAACGGCACTGCTTGGCTGGTTTCAACAGCAGTGTTGGTGCTTTCGGCTGCCACTTCCGCGGCCGCCTCGGCTAATTCGGATTCGAGAATCTGGTCGATACCCGGTGCAGGACTTGCCGTTATTTTAGATTCAGGTGCGATCGATTCTGGAGTCGCTGAAGGTTTTGGCGTCTGGGGAGTTGCATCAGACTTGTTTTTACCCGCACCCCGTCCCAACATACCGCCGAGACTATTTTTGATATTGCCGAACAGACTTGCGAAACCGCCGGATTTTTTAGCAGGTTTGGCAGGAGTTGGGGCCGCGACCGCTGCGGCCGCTGCGGCTTGCGACTCTTTAACGGCTGTCCTCCATTCTGTTTCCATCTCGTCAAAATCATCGGCTTCTGGCTGCTGTTGAGGCTCTGGCTGAGCCTGTGCTGGCTCCAAACTTGCTGCAGCGGGAATTTCAGAAATTTCTAGAGGTAGAGGTAGAGGAGTGAAGTTGCTGGCTAATTCTGCTGGGGTTGGTGAAGTCTCAGCAGCAGGAGTTTCGACTGAAAAGACGGGTATTTCTGCAATTGCAGGTGCGCTCCTGTCGGGAATTTTCAAGTCAGGGCCGATCGCACTTTCGGCTGTCGAATCGATCGAACTTTCGGCAATAATTTCAGCTATTGGGGGAATCGCGGGCTGTTCCTCTAGCTTTACCTCGCCCTTATCCACAGCGGGTGCTGGAACCGCATCAGTTTTCGGTTTGGGCGATCGAACAAACTTAGGTTTTTTCGCTGCCGGCTCTTGTTTCTTGGTAAACAAGCCCGCCAACAGTCCACCTGCTGCCCCCGGCAAACTCACGGACTGAGGAATCGGCGTTTGCTCAGCAACGGGCGTCACCAGCCTGCGCAAAGTCAGAGTTTCCCAAGCAAACCAACCCAACATAGCCACACCCGCCATTTGACCAAGCAGGAGAGCACCAGTAATTCGTCCCGCACAAGCCCATAAAATTAACGCATAAAAAAGCCCTACCCCGCTCCAGGTAAAATCACTTTTGCGGTGAACTTCTGGAAAAAAGAAGGCAGCCATGTAAATACTGAAGCTGCCTAGACCGACCGCCAACGCCAGAAAGTATGCAAGCATATTGTCGGTACCTCCGCTGTGTCAAATAACTTCTACGCGCTAATTCTACCTTTCAGAGAGACTCAACGGCTTCTTTCTCTCGGACAATTCTCGATTTTTCGGGAAGTTCGGCAACGAGCAGTGTAGGGAATTTAACGGATTTAACGGATGTTGAGGCAAGAAGTCAAGCGTAAAGATTTTCCCACTTTCCCCGACTACTCCCTCTCTCCCCCCTACCCCCATCACCCCCTATTCCCATCACCCCCTCTTTTGTCGTGATACGTGTCACTTAACTATGCCCGTGCGATCGCACCAAGGGACAGAGGATGTTTATATGGTGTATGTGTAAGAGGAATTATGCCCTAGGGCATATGTATTGGAGACAGTGCCATGTTAGAAAAAATTTTATTAGCGGCCGGCTTAACCTTATCGCTTCAAGTCTTTCCCGGACTAAGCACTTCCGCCACATTACCGAAAAATTTAGTATTGCGATCGAGCGATCGTCCGGCTCAAACCGTCAAACTTCCCCTCGTTGCAGTACCTGCGGGCATCAAGCCGAACGTCCAATCGTAATGATACGTGCAAGATACGTGCAAGTGCGATCGAACTTAGGCACAGTCTCTCTAATATTTTTTTCGAGTAGTTCTCTTTGCTATGTGACTGTTCACAACTCATCAGTTGGTAGTAAGGGCTTTAGTCCTCATTAATATCACCTAATAAGGACTAAAGCCCTTACTACAAACCGTAGCTCAATAATGAGTAGCATATCGGACATTAGTTCCCATAACATACTAAACAAATCTCAACATCAGGTTGTCAAGTAGAGACATTCCACCTTAAAAAAGTTAGGTAATTTTGAGTAAACGATCAAAATAGATATATGATGTCTGATTGAGTTGAAAGCTAATAAGCACATTGACCATTAAATCAAGGAAAGTGAAAATGGGACTTGGCGATATTCTCTTGGATGAAAACAACAGAAAAACTTTTGTTGATGACTGTGTAAAGTTGATAGACAAACAAGTTGCTGCAGCGCCGGGATTGGGCGGTCTGGCTCTTAAAGCTGCCTACTCTACTGTCAATGGGATACGGGCTGACTATTGCGCCGAAGTCGTCGATCAACTTCTGCCAGAAATCTCGATCGCACTCGATCCGATGTGGACTGAAGCCGTAAACAATGGCAACCCAGTAGAATATCTAGCCCAAAGAAAAGGTGAAGTAGCAGACGAATTGCTCCAGATAAGTGACAAAAGGGTCGAGAAAAGCACAAGATCGATGGTTAAAGGCGCCTATGCCAAACTCCGCCCCTCAGCTAAGACTTACGTGGAAAAGGGAGTACCGGATTTAGCCGAAATTATTAATAAACATAGTGCGATCTGATCTTGAATTGGTGGGGACTTCCCGCCAATTCAAACCCTTGTCGGGGCGGGGACTTCCCGCCTGCTAAGCTGTTGAGCATTTAAATTGCATATTTCGGGCGTTGCTGCGAGCAACAGCCCACTAATGGTTTGATTATTTCGGTCGATGCAATTTAAATGCTGATTAGCTTAGTTAAATTTTGGAACCCAAAAACAATCAATAAATCGGGAATAGGAAGGAAGATTCAAGATTTTAACCCAGAATCTTTACTCATAAACCCGATTTCTGCGTAAGTGCTGGTTGAATGCGGTGAACTCATATGTTGCACCCTTCTCAATAATTCTTTCAAGGCCCGCTAGGAGCAACGGCCCACAAGAAAATACATCTTTTGTGGAACAGGCCGGAAAGCCTGTTCTTGACACTGGTGCAATATCTCAGGTGAACCTACTTATCCATTGCTAATTACTCACTGATTCGCCCCCAATATTTTAAACATAGCCTGTCCGGCGATCCCCAACCCCAAAAACATTACAAACGTCGCGCTAATCGCAGGCAAAAATTTGACGGCTGTTATCTGTTTTGGCAGTTTATCAAAATTACGTTTGGCATAAACTAAGATTAATCCGATCGCACTCAGCACTAAAGCCAATCCCAAACTAAATGCTACCACTAGCGTCATTCCCAAACCAACATTGCCCAAAGCCGACGCGCTCAACAGCATCACCAAAGCGGAAGGACAAGGCAACAAACCGCCAGAAATTCCCAACGCTAATAAGCTTTTCCAAGTAATAGCAGAACCGTCAGCACCGGGCGGCAAATGCGAGTGAACGCGGCCGTCTCCGTGATGGTGGTAGTGGTGAGATATATCGGCTTTTACAGGTTTAAATTCTCTCTCCCAACTTCCCCTACTCAAAAGATTTACTGCTTCTTCACCTTCGGCAGTAAAGACTTTAGTCCTTAGAAACCAGTTTTTACTATTAAAAATTTTACTTTTGATTTTTTTGATAACTTCAGTCCTCACTACAAACCTAGTTTTGATTTTTTCTAAGAGTAAGCTAAGACCGATGAAAGCTACTAATAAACCTGAGATTAAACTCAGCCAAGGATCTAATTTTTCTGGGTTGATTAAGTTAGAAGCAAACAAAGTAATTCCGCCCACAGCAAACACGCCGGCAGTGTGAGTAATTGTAGTCGTAGCTGCTAGAAATAAAGCGTGTACCGGAGTAGCCCGCGAACCCACTAAATAAGCGCCGACTATGGTTTTTCCGTGTCCGGGCGACATCGCGTGCACGCATCCCCAAGCAAATGCTCCCGCTACTGCTAACAGCAAACTCCAACCAGAATCCCAGATAGATTCCTTTCCTGCTAACAAAAAGTCTCGGTTTTGCGGCGTAAACACAAAGCTTTTTACAGCACCCGCTTGCACGATCGTAGCTTGACAGCTAGCTGTCAGCACTCCGGGCAAAAACAGATTGTAATTAATCCGCAATTTATCGGGTTTTGAGATGGAAATTGAGTCAGGTAAACCGGGGGTTATATTTTGAGAAGGTGCGGCCCAGGTGTAGTCTAAAATTAAGGTGCTGTGGGTATTCGGCTGCTGGATCAAGCTGGCGGTTTTAGCTGCTATTTCTAGCGATGTTACTGCTACAGAGCCTTGAATGTTGCTACTGTTAGCGATGCGGATTTGTTGGCTGAAAAACTTTTCTAGCTGTGTTTGGTGGCTCCGAACTTCAGCAGGTTGTAGCTGGCTGTCTCGATTGTCGTCGGCGAAGTTTGTTAAGCCGGTTGGGAATGTTAATGTTACTTCGGTTTGCAAATCGTTGACTACTATTTCTGCTACAGATAAGTCTGACCAGTGCGAGTAAACTGGTCTGGTTGAGGTTGTGAAAAATAGTAATATTGTCAGAAAAAAAAGAATCAGATATTTGTACGATCGCACAAATTTAGTGTGCATAAATTTCTCCTGCTTCAAGAGGCTGTTCTTCTGGCTAATTTCAAAATTCATAACTTCCCAAACCCAATGCTTGGCGAGATAGATCGTCAAAACTCGGGTCAATTTCCTTGGACTTTTGAAAATAAGCGCGAGATTCAGCATCCTTACCTAAAGTCCGGGCGATCGCACCAGCCCGGTAAAACATCCCCGCATCCCGAATCCCCGATCGCAGTATTTCGGCCATCACTCGATCGGCCTTTTGCCATTCCCCAGCGGCGGAAAGCGCCCAAGCCAAAGTATCCAGCGTCACCGCATCCCGCCGAATTTTCACCTCCTCCTGCATTAACGCCAGCGCTTCCGCAACATCCTGCGATCGCCCTTTTTCCAGCAGCAAACTTGCCAAATCCCTGCGGTGGCCAAAACCGCCAGAAACCTGTTCCTGTCGCAGCCCAGCTTCTGCTTTGTCGCGAAGTCGGCGGGATTCGATCGCATCTCCTTCTAACTCTTTAACTCTTGCCATACCGCGATCGACAGTGCGATCGAACACAGTCGCAACCCCGCCAGAATACGCAGAAACTTTGCTGTAATAGCCTTCCGCCTCCCGATAATTGCCCTGGCGCGTCTCCAAATCCGCCAAATAAATCAGCGCCAGCGGGTATCGCGGCACCAACCGCAGCGCCTCCAAAAACAGCGCTTTCGCCTGCACAAACTGCCCGCGACGCGCGTAAAATCGACCCAAGAGCGATCGGGCCCGGGCCGAACCCGCAACCTCTCCCGGTTCCTCCGCCGCCATTGCTTGGCGGTAATCCTGCAAAACCTCAGCATCTCGGCCCTGAGACTCTCTCACCAAAGCTCTCAAAGTGAGAGAACCCAAGTTCGGAATCCGGTTAACTAAAGCTTCTGCAGCAGCATTTGCCTCGCTCACTTTTCCCGTGGCTAAGTGAGATGTAACTGAAAGGGCGATCGCATCTTCATTGTCAAAACCCACCTGTTTAGCAAAGCGCAAAGCAGTAGCAAAATCGTGTCTGGCCTCGGCAATTCGAGCTAAAACTAACAGCGCACCTTTGTTGTCAAAAGGCAAATCGGCGATCGACCTTTGAGCCGCCTGTTCTGCCAATAAAAACCAGCCTCCCTCTCCAGTAGCGCGAGCCATTTTCAAATAAACTCCTGCCAGCGCCGCTCGGTTCAAACCGCTGCGGGAATCAACAGCCAGCCGCTGCTGGTAAAAAGCAATTTCTTGCTGAATTGCTTCCTTTTGATTCGGATTATTTCTCAAACTTTCCGAGAAATGATATCGGTAATTAGCATCGAGATTTTCGGGACTTTGATTAGAAAATTTACCTGAAATAAAACGCAAGTTAGGAGGTAAATTCAATACTACCATCCCAACTACAGGAACCACTATCAGCAGCCACCACGAGAAAATATCAGATTTTATTTCCGGTTTACTTTTAGCTTTCATATATCCGCGTTAATCAGCGTTTATCTGCGGTTAAACAAAGTATTTTATATCTGTCATTAGCCAATAATTCATAACTAATGACTAATGACTAATGACTAATGACTAATAACTAATTAGGCAAAGCCAAATAAGGAAAATTCGGTTCTAAAGGTTTGTGTCCCTGAGCCGGATTTCCCGCAGTTCCGTTATATGAAACGTTATCGCCAACCGGAGAACCTACCAAAGCTCCCAGAGTAATATCAATAACGTCGTCCATCAGCATACGACCTCCGATCAAGCTTCCTTGAGCATTTGTAGCGCTAGCGTAGCCGCTGGTTTTTGTGGTATCGATCCGCATGACATCGGGTAAGAAAGCTCCGGCGATCGCATTTGGATCGACATTATCCCGACCGTCCAAAAGATCCACAGCATTCAGAGTAGCAACAGCTTCCTGCCGCACTGGAGCAGCCGCACCGCTCAAATCCAATCTCGGAGGAATACTGTTGAATGCTTCCAGAAAGTCGGGAGTAACTATCAAACCCTCATTAATTGCAGGTCTTGCCAAACGCTCGAATTGTTTGAAACCGCCAACTCCGTCTCTGATAGAAACAGTTGACCAAACATCAAAAGTATTCGCCCCGCTTCCTGCTTGCAAAAACGCTTTCGGAACGCGCACGGCAATTGTATTGACGTTGTAACCTTTAGTAAAGTCGATCGCTTGATTCGGTTGTTTAAAAGCAGTGCGCGGCCCGGTTCCCAAAGCTGCGGCGCGAACTCTAAAAAATTGTTCGACATCAAAGAAAAACGGGTCTTCCCGCAAGCCTGCAAATACAGTCAGGTTAGAACCGCCCACAGGTACTGTATTCAAAACAGCATTAGAATTCAGCGGAGTTGTGGCAATTAATCCGCCGTTAACTGTAGTCTTAGCAACTGTCTCCGAGCCACCGCGAACAGCAGTCACAGCCACTGCCTGCATACCTTTATTGTTAGGCGGACTGAAAGCAAACCGCAACACAATATCGGCGCGTCCAGTCGGGGTAGAATTTACGTCACCTACCTGCGAGATGTGAACTTGGTAGAGAGCAGTGGTGCTGAAATAATATTGATAGCGAGCTACAGACCTAGGATTTGAATTCAGGATCAATACTAAATCCCCCTCGGCAGCTCCTGAATTTTGGTCTTTTTCCCGAAATACGTAGAGGTCAGTTAAATTGACAGCGCGACCTTTGATATCTACTTCGCCGTCGTCGTGGTCGGAAGCGACAATTATCCCTGGAGTTAATAGAGCAATTAGAGCTACTTCAATAGCTAGTATGGTTCGGCGAATTTTTTTTGTTAGCTTCACAGTTAGCACCTTTATTTCAATGAAATTTTTCCACAAATCAATGGTAAATAACCCGCATTCGCGGGTTTTAGTTTTGTAGCAACAGGTGGAAATCTGTCAACCTGTCGGGCCTTTGAGCTGTTGCTGAGCCTTCTCCTATTGGTTGTATACGAAGGTTTGGCAATTTTGGATCTGTGCTGCCAGGTTAATTTATGTAAAAAAGTGCGTTATTGAGCATTTACTCGTTCCCGGACTATTCTTGGGAATGCCTGCTCGGAGACAGAGCCTCCCTCGATCCAGTGGAGCCAGAGCATCGCTTGTATAGGTTTCTAGGCTCTTCTTGGGAGCGAGCTAACAAAGCTTAGGAACGAGTGAATCGCTGGTTTGACCTAAAGCATCCAGGATACAAGCCCCCGGATTCATCCGTCCAGAAATAAAAAACCTGTATCCGATAAAGGAGCCCCCGAATTTATCCGTGGGGTCAATGCTTCAATTCTTTAATCTAAAATCTAAAATCTAAAATCTAAAATCGATTGACTGTTCAGCCTCAGGGCATTTCTTCGTTGTGCATGAAGCGGATTGCTAAGTGTCAAAAAAATTACTAATCAGGTGGTAAAATTCAAGATGACTTGGGATTTTTACAATTCAAAGCACGACAAAATTAGCCCGAAAAGGCATACTCCAGCTTGTACCCCCAACTTCAAACTTACAATTATGTTCTGTAGTGATATACGCCGAATTGTTAATTTTGGATCTGTGCCGTCAAAACAAAAATTTTGGGTACACTGAAATGACAGGCCAGAAGTCAGGCGATGAATCGCTGCTTTTAGTGCAGATTGCCCGGAAAGACCAAACGGCATTAGCTAAACTTTACGATCGCTACGGTCGCCCAAGTTACGCTCTCGCTTACAAAATTCTGGGTTCGGTAGAAGAAGCTGAAGAAGTGGTAATCGATGTTTTTTCCCAAATTTGGCAAAAAGCAGCAACTTACGATCCTTCTCGCAGTCGAGCAGATACTTGGTTGTTCATGCTTACCCGCAGCCGTTCTCTCGATCGACTCCGAGCGATGCAGCGAACAGTCCGGGCTGCTGAAGCTTGTCTGGAAGATGCGAAGATACCCATCTCTAGCGTTGCAGAACCGATGGAAGATGCAATGTTTAAAGAACGCAGCGAACAAGTCAAAGCAGCGTTAGACAAACTGCCAAAGGAACAGCAAGAGGCGATCGAACTCGCCTACTACCAAGGGCTGACTTGCGCGGCGATCGCAGCTAAAACTGGTATCCCGACAGGTACAATCAAAACCCGAATTCGGTTGGGCATTTCCAAATTGCGTCAAGCTTTGAGCGAACAATTTTTTTAGATTGTCAAAAAACAAAATTGAAGTTTTTTAACATCAATCTAAAATTATGGCATCTCCAATCATCCATCTTGAGTGCGAGGGCAGCAGACCAATCTCAAATTTAAAATCAACTTAGGCTGAATTACAATTAATGGCGGAAAACAGATGGAAATGATGCCAGACGAGGAGTATAAAATCCTTGCAGCCCTTCAAGCTCTCGATATCCTCGACGAGTCAGAACGCGGCGCATTTGCAGAGAAATTGAAAGAGTCCGCAGAACTTACAAGTGAATTAGCAGCTTTTGAAGCCGCAATTGCCGCGATCGCCTACACAGCCCCCCCAGTTCCCGTCGTCCCCGACCTCAAAAACCGCCTGTTCCAGCGCATAGCCGAACTGCCGCCAACCCCGGCAGAATCAGTCAATTTAAAGCCCATTGTTAGCTCTCCAACGGAGAACAATGCTCCATCTTTAATCGTGCGATCGAATGATGTCAAATGGAAATCTTATGGAGTTCCCGGAGTTTCGTTGGGCAAGCTTTATATTGACAAAAAAAAGCGCGAAATTACCTGCTTGATGCGACTAGAACCGGGAGTAACATTTCCCATGCACCGACACGCTGCCTCGGAGGAAGTGCTTGTATTAGAAGGAGACTTAATTGTAGAAGGGGAAATTTGCCATCAAGGTGACTACATTCGATCGGTTCCCGGTTCCACACATTCGCCCCTCACAGAAGGGGGATGTTTGCTGTTAATGAAAACTTCCCTAGATAACGAAATGTTCGTCTGATATTATGTCGGTTGAATTTCCTGCCATGATTGCTGCTTTTCGCTTAGTCGGGGCTGGTTTATATCGCTACACGCTCTGACTCCCTAACACCCTACGGCTCCGAATTCTGCGATTAAAATCCCAAATATATCACGTAATTCCCATGCTAAAATACTCGCGTTTAACTGCTGTTTTATCCGCCGTTATTATACAAATTGTATCCACCGATCCAAGCGCGATCGCCCAAGAACGGGAAGGATGTTTTCTGGTCAATTCAGCGGGAGAAGTAATTAACTTAAATTTGTTGTGTTCGCCTCAAGAATCCGACATTAAGCTGACAGGAAACGATGGGAAATTTCTCGAAGACTACAAACGCTTAGCAAAAAGCTACTCTCCAGAAGCAACGAACAATTTACTGCAAGCAATCCAAAGGGCCCCCGGTCAAAAAATTGCCACAGCTAAAAGAATGTGTGCGGAAGCAAAATCGGGAGTTTCTCTGCCGGAGTTTAAATTAAGAGCGATCGGGCAAGCTGTCAGTATCGAAAATCCAACTGCCAAAGAAAGTTTTCTCGCGGATGCCGATATTATTACCACTCTTGCTGCCAACCATTATTGCCCGGAATTAGCCAGTAAATAAATGCTAATGTAGGGGCAATTCATGAATTGCCCCTACCTGAAATCAGCAGCATTTTACGATCGTTACCGTGGTTCGACTAGCAGAGTAATATTGTCTGTACCAACCACAAAAACGATTTGACCGCGAACCAGAGTTACTTCTTGCTCGCACCGTGCGGGCCACCAACTGGCCTGAAAATGAACGCGACCAACGCAATGGGGTTGGATTTCTTCATCGACGATCGCTTCTTGCTCGAAATTCTGAGCTCGGTCAACGCCTGGAACTGGCTGTGGCTCAGAAATGGTTTGCCCAAAAACAATCCTGTTCAGCATTTGTGCAAAAGGAGCTAGAGCTCTTGCAACTAAATTTCGCGGCTTCAGTTGTATCATGGCAGTAAGTTAATTTAACTTTTGCCACCTTTGTCTTGGTATTCACCAGACCGAGGTGGTTTTTTATATTGTCCTATTTCTGGATACTGACTGTCAAGCAAGATTATGTTATTTATTCGCTTTGCACTGTATATAAAATAGACGTTTAAAGTGGTGCTTTTAAGCAGGGACAGCAGAATGGCGATCGCCATCGGTGTGGCTATTTACCTTAAAAGCTCCTTGAATCGTCATTCTTGAAAATCTTGCTCGTGCCGAAGGCTGGCAAAGCCGGGAAGATGTCAAGTGCGATCGCTACTAATAGCGTCTAAATATTATACAAACACTATTAGCGGTACGGGAACAGCCCAGCGATCCCTGCGTCCAAATCTTCGATAGGGCAACAAATAGCCTGAAACTCTTACCCAGTTGTGTATAAATGGAGTACAATCAATTCCTGGGGCAGCATCAAGTACATCTCAGAAACCTGAAATCAGGGTAGGATATATTGGCATCGCCCTACAAAATGAAAAGTGCTGTAACTTTCATAACAAAATAGAGTATAGGTAATTATGACCGATCGCCAAAATGACAGCTTAGAAAAATATGAAGAGGAAGAAAATCGCTATTGGCAGCAACTGCGTCAAGAATTCGATCGGTACAAAAGCGATTTAGACGTTACCAACGTAGAACTAGCAGAAGGTCTCGGCATCAGCCGTCAGCCGCTAGTATCATTTATGAACAAATCCAGCAATAAATTGCCAATTCGCAGGTCTCACCTGATGCGTCTGTGGGATTTTCTGACTGCGCCAGAACAAATTGAGCGTAAAAGTATTTCAGATGAAGCGAAGTCCAACCGCGAACAGTTGCGGGAAGCAGGCTCAAATAGCTTGCTAAAAGCTGCGGGATTTTTACCGAGTTCAACAAATATGATTGTGGAAGTAGATCCCAGCAGACACCAACAATTGCAGCGAATTACTTCTCGGCTTTCTAATTTAGAATTTACAGAATTTACTGACTTTATTAAAATCACAGAAGCTATTGAAAATGAAATCGCAGCCAGGTATTATCACGTTTCAATTCCTGACGAAAAACCAATAATTGATGGTTACGCATCTTTAGAAAATATAGACATTATTGTTCAGCAGTGGTGGAACGCTCGCATTCACTATGAAAAACCCAGTAGAAAAATGCTAGAGGGTCTTAAAGAGGCAATCACTAAACTCATAGCATTAGGCAAATCAGAATTTAATAAAGCCGAACTTTTCGAGCTGTTTTTGTGCATATTAGAACACGAGCAGACTACTGCTAACATGAATAAATTTTTAAGGAAAATTAGAGTGACAGAGTGTCAATTTAAAACACTGACATTTTCTTTGGATGAAGATACTGATGATTTAGCTACAAAGCAATTGTTAAAAAATGCAGCAAATAGAGCAGAAAGGTACTTGAGAGGTGACTTATATCCCGAAATTTCTGACACAGCGATCGAAGTATCTGTTACCTGCAATTTTGGCAAAACCAATCAAAATGTATGCTGGCAATATTGTTCATCTGGGACTTACTATGACAATATGCTAACTGCTGTTGCTAGGGGAATGGGATATCGATCGAATCTTAAACTTGTAGATATTGCTTCGCAGGCATTAGGTAGAAAAGAAGTTACAACTAGACTGGTTAAAGCCTCAGCTACATTAAAGGATGAAGGCAAAAATAATCAAGATGATAAATTTTATCAGGGAGTATGGATCGATCTAGATACGATTACCAGCATTCTGCAATCACTTGTCTCAGCAGCAACGACTTGGCTGTCTGAAAATTTGAGTGCCGATGAGCTTTGTAAGAATTATTATGAAGTTTGCCAAGCAGTAGCAGAGATAGAAAATAGTTTAAGTTACTGTCATAAGTTAACGAGTGGTTATGTCTTTCAGACAGACCGCCGTCTGAAGAATCGGTCTGTTAAAAGTTACTTGAAAGAAGCTATCGAGCAAATTAAAGAACTCCAAAAAACCTATTTAAAAGCTCATCCAATTTTTAGAGAATTTTATGCCAGCGATTTAGAGCGCCAATTGTGTATAGCTAATTTAATTTTAGCGCGTTCAGCTCACATTCAAATCAACATGACAGAAGCAGCAGAATTTTTGTCAGAAGTTGGGGCAGAATTGAACGGCAACAGTCAATTATCTAAATATCAACCTGTTGTCATCATGTACAGGCTAGAAGAAATGTTGCACAGATTTTTGTCTGGCGATCGCTCTTTTATAGAACAGAAGCAATGGCAATCTCCATCGTCCAGCTATAATATTAATAATTGTTTGGATGAACTGAAAACATACATCAAAGAAGGAACTTTAAGGTACGGCAGTTATCCAGGACGTTTTGATTTTGATGTATATTTATGTGCATCAGAAATTTTTGCTCGCTCGGCTAGATTGGATTTTTGCTCAGAATTAGAAAGTGTCCAAAAGCTAGACACTGCTGCTGAAAATTTCTTGATGGCGGCATACTGTTCCTCAAAAATTGGCTTGAGACTCAAAGCAGCTCACTTGCTCGCCAATGCCAGCCGCGTCTGCTGTAGGTTAGGAGATGGCGATCGAGCTGAAAAATTAGCCAATCTTACAGAAAATATCATTAAAGCAGAAATTAAGCCAACAGATGTGTTTAGTTATCAGGAAGCAATTCTAGCAGAAGTGAAGATAGCCAGAGGTGAAAGACTTTTGCTTATTGATGGCTCTTTTACAGAAGCCTTGAAGATGTTTTTTATGTCACTCAAAGGTTCAATTTATTTAGGATTTACCAGACTAATTGCTCAAAATTTTTACAATATTGCGAGAGTAGCTGAACAACTCAAAACCTCTCAGCTCAAATTTGCAATGCTGTTGGCAAAATACTTTGACAAACAATACTTAGAATTGTTTGACGAAACAAAAGGATGGGAAAGAACTAAGGTTGCTACCGAAGCGATGAATTTCTTAAGTAACCTCGATTCTAGTGCTGATTGGGAAACAATTGCTAAGCTGTTCAAAGAGGAGGCTAAAAGTATATGGCATCAATGTTTTGAAGAAGCTAATCCGGGAAAAGAGGGAAATCACCCGGTTGAGGAGGCGATCGACAATTATAAGTTTTTGTGCAAGTTGAAATAAAAAATCGATGAAACATTTAAAATCAAGCTCCGCCGACTTGCGGGATTTATTCAAAGACAGCATTACAGTTAAATACCTCGCGGAACCGCTGAAAGCTGTCCCCGCTTGCGAAGACGCAGCCAAATTGCGATCGTGGATGGAAGCCCGCGATTTTGACGTGCTCGGTATTGAAGAAAACGGCACGGTTTGCGGCTATGTAGAACGATCGCACTTAGGTAAAGGCAAGTGCAGCGACTACCAGCAAATTTTTCACCCCTCACAATTAATCGCCGCTGCCACTCCTTTAATGGAATTGCTCCCACTGCTGCGAGAAAAACCGAGATTATTTGTATTGGAAAGCAACAGGATCAACGGAATTGTTACCTGCGGCGATTTGCAAAAAGCACCGGTGCGGATGCTGTTGTTTGGATTGGTGACGCTTCTCGAAATGAATTTACTGCGGATCGTGCGGATTTACTTTCCCCAAGATTCTTGGCAGAAATTGCTTAAAAGCGATCGCATCGTAGCGGCAAAACACCTTTGGGAATTGGGGCGATCCCGAAATGAAGCAATTGACTTAATCGATTACCTGCAATTTTGCGACAAGCGAGATTTAATCCTAACTTCTGCGGAAATAGTCGATCGGCTGGGACTCAAATCCAAACGCTACGGAGAGCGTTTTTTAAAATCAGCAGAAGCATTGAGAAACAAATTAGCTCACGCTCAAGATTTAATTAACGGTTCTTCTTGGCCGGAAGTGATTTTTTTAGCTCAGGAAATAGAAGCGCTTTTGCAGCGCTGCGAAGAAATTGAAATAGCCACACCACTGGATTAGATAGCCTTTCATGGGTAACATTCGTTTTTAGTAAGGTGCGCAGTACGCACCTTACATTGAGTTTTTACGAAGGTGTGCACGGATCGCACTACATTAGTTTTTAATTTTTAACTTCCTGTTGGTGTACTGAGGAACCCACCCTTGAGCAGTGGTGTAATACTGCACGGCTTTCAAGTACAACGACGGAGTGAGATAAAACCAATGTTCGGTATTTGCTGGCACTTTAATGTATTCTTCAGCTTCCAGCATTAACTGTACCTGACAGCCGTTAGAATACACAAACCCAAAAACACATTCCCCAGCTAAAATGTGAAGAACTTCTGGATCTGTGTGGGTGTGAGTGCGATTGCTTTGAGCCATAAGCGGGTAAATCTGTGGCGAACCGGGGTGCAGCACTTTTAAGTCGCACCACTGACATCCGTCTGCACGCTTGAACTGTTGAAACTCGCTTTGAAACGCTGCGAGTATCTGCTGTTTTTCTGTTACATTGAGAATGTCTTGGGCTAGCAGTTCTCGAACCGCAGGATTTTCCCTCATTGGCAGACGATCGATCTGAACATTTAAAACAGCCAGTTGGCTGGCGATCGCCCCGATATCCCTATAAGTCCTACCGTCTTCTAGTTGTATAACAGCCATGTAAACCACCTATTTATTTGGCTTTGAGGATAATTTAGTTTACTGTTTCCATCTAGTGTGACAGACTAAAATCCTGCTTGTTTTCTATAATAGCCGATCGCTAAAATTAGATATTTGGTCTAACAATTTATTAAACATTTATCACAGCTTAACTATAAAAATTAAAATTTTAACTTTTATTTAATAAGATTGAGAGTAGAGAGTAGGGTTCCATGCAGACTGCACCTTACTGGTTGAAAAAAATGGTGACTAAATCTCCCAAAAATTTAAAGACCGCCAAACCCCGAGCAGTTTAGAGAATCAAAAATGCAAAAATTAGCTGCCAAGCAATTTTCCACAGTACGGGTGGCTACCTAACAGCGCGCCGAACGACTAGAAAATGCGTAGGACAAACCGACAAAAACAGCTAACCTCAATACAGAAATAAGCCTTTCCATTTGAGTGACATTCCCTTATAATTAAAGATTAAAGCTCAAAATTACTGCGCAGCCTAATTGCTGCTACTTTTATGCCTCTACCTATAGTTGCTATTATTGGACGCCCCAATGTAGGCAAATCGACGATCGTCAACCGTTTAGCCAACACCCAAGACGCGATCGTCCACGACGAACCAGGAATCACGCGCGATCGCACTTACAGACCGGCTTACTGGGGCGATCGGGAATATCAAGTCGTAGACACCGGCGGTCTAGTATTCGACGACGAGACAGAATTTCTGCCTTTAATTCGCGAACAAGCAATGGCGGCCCTCGCAGAAGCCAGCGCAGCCATTTTCGTAGTAGACGGACAAACCGGGCTCACCGGCGGCGACGAATCGATCGCATCTTGGCTGCGACTGCAAAAAGTCCCCGTCATTCTCGCCGTCAACAAGTGCGAATCGGAAAATACAGGACTCACCCAAGCAGCAGACTTTTGGCAATTGGGACTCGGAGAACCTTACCCAATTTCAGGCATTCACGGCAACGGCACTGGCGAATTGCTCGACAAATTAATTACTCACCTTCCCACGGAAGCGTTACCAGAAGTTGAGGAAATTAAAGTAGCAATTATCGGTCGTCCCAACGTCGGCAAATCGAGTTTGTTAAACGCATTTCTCGGAGAAAATCGTGCCATAGTCAGCCCGATTTCCGGCACAACCCGCGACGCGATCGACACCTTAGTAGAACGCAACGGTCAAACCTACCGCCTGATCGACACAGCCGGAATCCGCAAAAAGAAAAACGTCGAATACGGCGCAGAATTTTTCGGCATCAACCGCGCTTTCAAAGCCATCCGCCGCGCCAACGTCATACTGTTAGTAATTGACGCAATTGACGGCGTTACCGATCAAGACCAAAAATTAGCCGATCGCATCAGCCAAGAAGGTCGAGCCTGCATCATAGTCGTCAACAAATGGGACGCAGTAGAAAAAGACTCCGACACCATCTACGAGTACGAAAGAGAAGTAAGAACCCGACTTTATTTCCTCGACTGGGCAGAAATGATTTTTGTTAGCGCCATGAGCGGACAGCGAGTTGAAAAAATCATTGAATTAGTAGACAAAGCCTCCGACGAACACAAACGCCGCGTCACTACCGCCGTCATTAACGAAGTCATAGAAGAAGCCACAAGCTGGCACTCAGCCCCAGTTACCCGCCAAGGAAAACAAGGCAAAATCTATTACGGTACTCAAGTACGATCGCAGCCACCGACAATTGCGCTGTTTGTCAACGATCCCAAACGCTTTACCGAAAATTACCGCCGCTACATGGAAAGCCAATTTCGCAAACACCTCGGCTTTACCGGTACACCAATGCGGCTGCTTTGGAGAGGCAAAAAAGTTCGTGCCACAGAAATGAGCACAACAAACAGAGCTCTGCGCGTCAAGTAATTTTAGATTTTCGATTTTGGATTTTAGATTGAAGAAAAAAGGCGGTTAAATGATATAATTGCTTGCCAATTACCGCAAAATTTTTCATCTAAAATCTAAATATCGGATGAACGAACAAGAGTTTAAACAAAGAACGAAGCAGCTAGCATTAAGAGTTATTAAGCTAGTAAGTTCACTGCCCAAAAATACCGTTTCTGAGGTAATTGGCAAGCAGTTAATTCGTTCAGGAACTTCTGTAGGGGCTAACTATCGAGCAGCTTGTCGCGCTAGATCGACAGCAGACTTAATTGCCAAACTCAGAAGAGTGGAAGAAGAAGCGGATGAATGTTTGTACTGGATGGAGTTGATAGTTGAAGCTAAATTAGTAGATGTCGATAATTTGAGGAGTATCATGTCAGAAACAAATGAAATTTTAGCGATGACAGTTGCCTCCATCAAAACTTTAATTGCTAAAAACCCAACAGCAAATCGCAAATAAATAAAACAATCTCAAACCCACAAAAATTGCTAAGCTAAAATCAAACTATCCCAACCATAAATCAAACAATCCCCAATCAAACAATCAAACAATCAAACAATCCCCAATAAAACAATCAAACAATCAAACAATCCCAACCATAAATCAAACAATCCCCAATCAAACAATCAAACAATCCCCAATCAAACAATCAAACAATCAAACAATCTAAAATCTAAAATCTAAAATCTAAAATCGCAAGATGGACTTACTTCGATCGCTCCCCATCGGACTATACCTAGAACAACCAATAACCTGGCTTCACCGGCTAGACTCCCGCGTAAAACTAGCTTGGTTGATGACATTTCTGATTGCGCCAATACTCGCCAATCCCATCTGGCGGTTGATGCTGGTAGGAATGTTAATCGTACTGACACTAACAGCAGCAATCCCCTTGCGGGTTTGGAAACAGCAAATGGGACTGCTGCTGCTATTCTGCATTTTAATATTTTGCTTGAGCGCGATCGCTCCAGACGCACTCCCATCAGAACACCAGCCCCGCATCCCCGCCGACGAATTCACCTTTTCCCAACAGCCCGCAACTCTTCCACCCCCGCCCCAGCCAAAACCCTGGTACAAAACTTTTAATTTAGGCTCAAACCCCCCAATCCCAAATCCGAAATCCCAAATCTCAAATCAACTCCCCCAACCCACAAACTACCGTTACGTTTTATTCAAACAAGGCCCGATTAAAATCACCCGCAAATCCCTAGATTTAGCTATCAACGTCAGCACCCTATTTTTCACAGTAATTTACAGTACCAACCTCTATCTCCTTACCACAGCCAGTGAAGAAATCACCAGCGCGATCGAAAACTTAATGCAACCTCTGCGCCGCTTGAACTGGCCTGTTACCGAAATAGCGCTAACATTAACGTTATCTTTGCGCTTCATTCCCCTAGTATTGGAAGAAATACAAAATTTAGTGCGATCGGTCAGAACCAGAGCGATCAACTGGAAAAAACTCGGATTTCGCCGCGCCGCTCAAGTTTGGTTGATGATAGCCGAGCGACTGTTAGAAAACTTGCTCTTGCGAGCCGAACAAATAGCCAGCGCCATGAAAGTTCGCGGCTTCACCAGTCCCGATCGACACCGTGTAGAATGGCACCAGTTGCAATTGAAAATCCGAGACTGGATCGCCCTCGGGTGCTTGATCGTCCTCTGGAGTGCCCGCTTCGTTTGGGGTTGGGACAGTTGAGATTTTAGATTTTAGATTTTAGATTTTAGATTGAATAATATTGAAGGATTGGCAAGGACTGATTCGAGCGGGGTTTGGAACACGGGCATACATTTGAGTAAGTTGTGTCTGGTACGTGACAGTCCTGCTAAAGTAATGGAGACAAATATTTAGAGATCCAAGACCTTGAACATCTATCTTGGGACAGATATCGTATATGTTCCGCGCATTCAAGCTGCATTAGACCGCTTTGGCGATCGCTTCCTCGAAAAAGTTTACACGCCCGCCGAACAAAGGGACTGCGGGCAACTAAATTCTCAACACAGCAGCATTAAAGGTAAAATGAATCGAGTTTCCTGCAACCAACTAGCGGGGCGCTGGGCAGCAAAAGAAGCTGTTGTCAAAGCTCTAGGCACGGGATGGCGGGGAATACGGTATGCAGATGTGGAAATTCGGCGTTCCGAAAACGGTGCTCCCAATGTGCAACTGCACGGAAACGCTGCAGCACGAGCCTCTGTTTGGGGAAATTGCCAGTGGCAATTGAGCCTCAGCCATGACGGAGACTATTCTATGGCTACGGCGATCGCCCTTTGTACCCCGCCCTCTAACAACGCCGTGCCCACAAACACCGAAACTAAAATCTAACATCGAAATCTTTAATCTAAAATTGACCGACTGTAAACTTGAATGACTACCGAAACTTACCTGAATCATCCAAACTTTGGCCTCCTCTTCAGGGTATCCCAGGTTGAAGACAGCCAAGAATTATTTACCACCCTATACGCCCAACGCCTGTTTTTTTTGGTGACAAACGGCCCAGGCGGGCTGAGATTTGAACCAATCAGCCGCTCCGACGCTCGCCTCATGGTCGAAATTCGCCTGCGAACCCTGCGTCGCAGCGGACAATATCAAGAGTACGACCAATTGCAGACCATTCACCAGCGCACGTTTCAATAACGAAAATCAGTAATTTGGTAATTGCTAACTGTCTTTATTTTCCTTCCCTCCAGTTCCCAGCGTTGAGCAACCATGACCATAGCCTCTCGAATTAACAGCATTCGCCAACACTTGCCTGCATCAGTGCGGTTAATTGCCGTTACCAAACAGGTACCGACTGATGCTATCCGCGAAGCATACGACGCCGGTATCCGGGATTTTGGCGAGAGTAAGGTTCAAGAGACTGCCGAAAAACAAAGCCAACTGCAAGATTTACCGGATATCAACTGGCACTTGATCGGCCACTTGCAAGCCAACAAAGCCGCTAAAGCCCTAGAGCATTTCCAGTGGATTCATTCTCTAGACAATTTAAAAATCGCTCAGCGACTTTCGCGCTTGGCGGGCGAACAGTCCTGCTCTCCCCAAGTTTGCCTGCAAGTCAAAATGTTGCCCGATCCGGACAAATACGGCTGGAGCGTTCCAGAACTGCTTGCCGACCTTCCAGAACTCAACAAATGTCAGCATATCAAAATTCAAGGTTTGATGACAATACCCCCACAGGGGTTAAATGAGTCGCAAATCCTAGAATTATTTAACAGCACCCGCGAACTTGCTGACAAAATCCAGCAGCAAAATTTGCCCTGCATTCAAATGCAACAGCTCTCGATGGGGATGTCGGGAGATTATCATTTGGCAATTCAAGCAGGTGCTACTATGGTACGGCTAGGACAAACCTTATTTGGCTCTAGGAGGGGATAAATAATTGAAATCTTCTGATAAAGACAATTTAGGTTAAATATAGAGTAGTCAGCCACCCGCAACTAACGCGCAACGCGAGTATAGTCGGGGTAGCAAAGTCGTGAAGGAGCGTGAATCATGAATATTTTTTCTAAACTGCGAGATTTTGTAGGCATCAACAATGAGCCTGAGTACGATGACGTGTACGACGAAACGGAAGGAGAGCGCTATCAGAACTTCTACCAAGCGCCTGAACCCAACCCCGCTGCAGTCGCAGCAGCAGAAGAAGAACGTCGTCAAAATCGTAGAATGCGGGAGCGGTCAGTAGTAGGATCGACAGGTATGGATGTCGTTGCACCAACCGGGGGAGTAGGGTCAGTAATGAATAACGTGATTGGAATGCCTGGAGCTATGAACGGGATTTCGGAAGTAGTAGTAATGGAGCCGCGCACTTTTGAAGAGATGCCGGCAGCAATTCGAGCCCTTAAGGAACGGAAGTCTGTGGTTTTGAACCTGACGGTGATGGACCCAGACCAAGCGCAAAGAGCTGTGGACTTTGTGGCGGGCGGTACTTATGCCCTTGACGGTCATCAAGAGCGAATTGGCGAAAGTATTTTCTTGTTTACGCCTAGCTGCGTGCAGGTGAGAACTCAGTCTGGTGTGGTTCACGAAGTGCCTCCAGCCCAAGGACGGCCCCGCCCTGCTGCTCCTGCACCTACAGTCTGGCCGGCAGAACAAGCTCCAATGGCTCAGTAGTCAGTAGTTAGCAGTCAGTTGGCAGTGGTCAGTAGTCAGTAGTCAATAGTCAGTAGTCAGTAGTCAGTAGTCAATAGTTAACAACTAATAACTGTGGAATAAACACTGCGGATTAATAACATTAGCTAACAACTAAGTAACCAATGACAACTGACAACTGAACAACTGACAACTGATAACTCAAAAGTGACAAGTGACTAATGACTAACATAAAATTTGGTACGATCGGCGGCGGGGTAATGGGGGAAGCTCTCTTATCCCGCTTAATTGCACAAAAAGTTTATTTGCCTTCAGAAATATTAGTGAGCGAGCCACAACTTCAACGGCGCCAATTTTTGACGGAAACCTACGGGATTGGAACAACAGCCAGCAATCTAGAAGTTGCTGCCGCTACAGAAGTGCTGTTTTTGGCGATTAAACCGCAAGTTTTTGATACCGTAGCTTTGGAGTTGGCGGTGGCAGCCGATCGCAAACAGGGAAATAATGGAGAAACGGCTAATTCGCAGCCTGAAGCGGTAGTAGTGTCGATTTTGGCAGGAGTGCCGCTCAGCAAGCTCGAACCAGCCTTCCCGGGGCGGGGAGTGCTGCGGGTGATGCCGAATACTCCGGCGACGGTGGGGGCGGGAATGAGCGCGATCGCTCCGGGAAAACTTGTTCAATCGGCTGATTTAGAATTGGTAAAGCGCATCTTTCAGGCCGTCGGAGAAGTGGTAGAAGTACCTGAGAGTATGCTGGATGCGGTGACGGGGCTTTCGGGTTCCGGGCCCGGTTATGTCGCAATTTTGATTGAGGCCTTGACAGATGGCGGAGTTTGTGCAGGTTTGCCGCGGGCGATCGCTTCTCAATTAGCCCTGCAAACAGTATTCGGTACGGCGAAACTATTGCAAGAAACGGGAATGCACCCAGCAGAATTGAAAGATCGGGTGACAAGTCCCGGCGGCACAACTATTGCGGGAATTGCTAAATTAGAGAGTAGCGGCTTTCGTTCTGCGCTGATCGAAGCAGTGAAAGCAGCTTATTTGCGTTCTCAAGAATTGGGCAAATAAGTCAGGAATTACGCACAGAAACAATCATAAACGAGTTCAATCGCACTTTAAACCTGCCGCTTTTGCCGTCGGATATTTGACGGGAACAAAAGCTCCACCAAACTCTTCTTTTCGACACTTGACAATATGCACCAATTCGCTGGGGGGATTTTTGCGATCGCCATTCTTTCCAAACTGAATAGTTCCCGTTCCTCCTGACGCAATAAAATTCTGATTGGAAAGCGTTTTCTGCATTCCTTCGCGGCTGGGTTGCTGTTGCATTTCCATTGCCTTAATCAGTGCAATAGTTGCATCGTAAGCTAAGGCTGTATCGGTATTTACCTTTCCTCCCCACAGCTTTTGAGCCTGTTGAGGAAATTTTTTATTAAGACTACTTAAGGGATGCCAGGGGACAGACACGATTAGTTTTTCAAAAGATTTTAGCTGGGATGCTGCTTCTAAAGTTCTCCACTTGTAGAGTACCCAAATTCCGGCTATCCAATTGCGATCGCGGTTGGCTTTAACCATTGCGATCGCGTTATTTAATGAATTGGTAATTTGACCGTCTGGAGATAACACGATCGCTGTTTCTCCTGTTCGCTGAATTTCATTTAAAGCTGTTTGGGCGTTAAATTCATTTTTCGATAAATCGAAGTCGCGAGTTCTGACTATTTTTCCTTTTTTGTCATCTTGAAACTGCCTTTTGAATGCTTGTGTAAAGTAAGAACCGGACGAACTGCCGGGATTGTATAAAACTGTTGCTTGATTTTTACCTACTGACCGCAGATACTTTGCTAAACTTTGAGCTGCAAACCGACTCGAATAGGATGTGCGAAAGAAAATTTTTCGATGCTTTTCTGTCAGTTCTTCCGTTGTGCTTCCCGGAGAAATCAGCACCAGATTATTTTGGTCATAAATATCTATCGCTGATAGGGTAATTTCACTGGCATAATGACCTACTACCCCTAAAATATCCTGCTGTTTAACCAGTGCATTTGCTGTTTTAATTGCCTCTGCTTTGAGATTCGCATCGTCAGCAATGATGACTCTCAGACCTTTGCCGTTAATAGCTTTGGCTTCGATCGAGCTTTGACCGGGAAAGTTTTGATTCCTCTCAGTAGCAGCGATTAATCCTAAATTAACTTCGGTTTGGGCTTGGGCAACGCCGCGCAAAAGTTCTTTTGCCGAATCTGCATTAACGGCAGAACCTGACTGATTTCTCAGGATGGGAACGGCAACAGCAATGGTGTAATAATCAGCCTTTTTAGTTTGCAAGAAAGCATTGTTCATGTAAATTAAAGTTTCAGGATCGATGCTGTCTTCTTCGTTCCAGGATTTTTTGAATAAATCAAAAGCCGATTGATAATTTGATTGGGCAAATTCCTCAACTCCCTTTTGCTTTAACCGAGGTGAAGAAGTTTTGACGAGGATTTCTTCGCCGCAACTCAAAGCATCTCCCTGGATTAAAGGACAAGTTTTAGGTGTAATTGTGCGTAAAAAAATAGGGGCTGCAAGTCCCGCTGTCATTCCCGCAACTGCCAATGGTAACAAGCTAAAGATCGATCGAGAAAACAGCCTGCGTTTCGGCGGTGGTGAGTGCAACGCTGTTAGCGATCGCAAATCCTGCAACACTTCAGCAACAGATTGATAGCGATCGTTAAAGTGGTAGCGCACCATCTTATTTAAAACTTTTTTCAGCTTGTCGTTAATTTGTACCATCGGGCTATCGTCACTTGAGTAGTGCCAGACGAGTTCCCCAGTTTTTTTATCATGAAAAAAGTCTTCAATATCTAACCCTGCGATCGCTTGAATGCCGATGATTCCCGCAGCATAGATATCGCTGTTAAATCTGGGCTGATTTTTCCACTGTTCGGCTGGCATATAACCGCAGGGCGAACGCATCTAAATTTTATGTTAACAGAATATGGTATATTGGATGACAATTATTGAGTATCCAAAAAACATTTAATTAGAGTTT
>NZ_JAUBRK010000078.1:0-31905 GCF_036701825.1 Microcoleus sp. MOSTC5
CGCACTCCTTCTCAGAAGGTGGCTCCGGCTTTGGAAGCGTTGCAGTCGCTCTCGGCCGGAATTCTGCCCGAACCAATGGTGGAACCGTTGGTGGTGGTTTCATTTGAGAATGATGCTAACACTTGACGTTTACACTTTTGGGGGTTCGTGAAATACAAACAAATCGGTTTTAGGGGCAGAACCCCCGTGCCTGCCCCGATTCCGGATTGTTAAGCTGTACTTCATAAATCAGACATATCCTGATGAAGCTGTAGCAGTTCCAAGTGTTAGGTATTGGTATTTGTAAAACCACTTATGAAGAGTCAACCTTACCCTGCACCCTGAGCTGATCGCCTTTTTTGACCTCAAACCTCAAAATAAAAATTGTTTTTCGGGTTTAGCTCCGATCTAATCTCCGATCGCGAACTCTTTAGCCGCTAGGTCAGGATCACACATATCCTGATGAAGCTGCAACGGTTGCAAGCTTTAGGCTGAGAAATGCAGTCCGCTGATTGTCGCTTCTCTACCAGTCTCGTTTGTTTACTTCGCTGCTATTAACTTGCGGATAAACTAAACGCTTATTTTCTTGAATAACGCCTCACTATCCTGTCAGGAGTTGGCATAGCTTCCAATGTTGCCTCGCTCTGCTCGTCTGTGGAATTCATAATTTCTGGTGTTGCCTCGCTCTGCTCGTCTGTGGAATTCATAACTTCCGGTGCTGCCTCGCTCTGCTCGTCTGTGGCGTTCATAATTTCCGGTGCTGCCTCGCTCTGCTCGTCTGTGGCGTTCATAATTTCGACATTAATTGCAGGCTCACAGTCACATTCTACTGGAGTCTCTAGCGCTGTGGGTGCAGTTAATCTCGGTGCAAAGGGTTCAGTGAGCGCAGAGACTGGTTCAATAATGTTGATCGCGTCTGTTTCAAGCTGGGTATTAATCACAGGCTCAACCTCTTGCTCTATAGACACTTCTGACTCTGTATCTGTGTTTGGTTCGGGTGTGGCTGCTTCAGTGGATGCGGTCGGCTCAAAAATGTCAATTGCTTCTGAATTGAACTTGAGCTCGACTGCTGCCTTGAATGTTGCGATTTGAGTTGGATCGACATCATTGAGCATCGCAAGCGCCGTCTCCATTTGTGCTAGCACCGATTCGCAAGCTTGTTCAACCAAGAGCAAATACTGATGGTAATCTTGAAACTCGCTGAGCTTGGTTTGAAGTGCGGCGATTTGAGCTTGAGTTTCGGAGATATTGGCATTGACTTGAGCGAATTTGGCGGCTAAGAATTTCATTGGTTTTGCGTCCTATTTATACGTTTAGTGAAGGCTTCTCCCGCAGTATTTGAGTTAAAGTGTCAACGCTGCAACCGTTAAGTTTTGTATCCCAGCTCTAGCATTTATACCTATGAATTTAACATTAAAATCTAACTATAATACTAATACACCAATGCCTAAATCGATTGCCACGTAATACTTTGAGTTTAATCATGACACCCAATAACAAACGTATGCCCATTCTGGGGAAGCCAGAGAAATCTATCTTAGAAATGATACTAGCCCACGAGCTAAAGAAGGGATGGAAGCTGATAGATCAATACTTTGACCCCCATCAATATTTCCCACAAGGGGTGACTATACTTGAGTTTGAATTATTCTCGCTCTCCCCTGAAAAGCCTGAAGATTACTAGGAATAAACTGAATTCAATAAACATTTTGGTTACGAAAATAATATTCATCTCGTATTTTTGTATAGCCAAGAAATAGCTAATTCAAGAGCTTGATGTAATCTGCCTTAGCAACTGCAAGCTCTTGCTTAAGTGCTTCTAATTCAGTTTGTACCGTTCCAATAAATGGAGAAACCTTGCAATCCCCGCCTTAAACCTCTAGCGGAATTTTTTCGACGGGCTGTTAAGTCTTTGTCGAAATGAAAAAGATTTAGAAGACCGTCGGAAAATAGCCGCCACCCTCCTAACTATTGGCAACCACAAAAAACCGTGTGTCACGCGCTTGACACTATTTAATGACCTCAGCGTTTCCAGTCTCTGGCTCAGGATATATGGATATTCTGAGAATCTCTAGCGTCTCAAGCCCTGGGCTGGAAAATACCAAGGTTTCAGGCTGCAAGCTAAAAACAGTCCGGACTATTGAAATATTAGAGCTTATGAATATTACTCGCGTCTCAGTTGACTCAGCAAACAATCAGGGCAATCAAGGCCTCTACTCCTTGACCTCTCCCTCCATTTCGTCCGACGGGCGGTTTGTAGCGTTTCATTCTTCTGCCTCCAACCTTGTGCCGGGGGACACTAACAATAACTCTGAAATCTTCGTGCGGGACACGCTCACCAATACCATCACCCGCGTCTCAGTTGACTCAGCAGGCAATCAGGCGAATGCAGGCTCTTTCGGTCCCTCCATCTCAACCGACGGGAAGTTTGTGGCGTTTAGCTCTAATGCCTCCAATCTCGTGTCGGGGGATACTAACGATAACTCTGAAATCTTCGTGCGGGACACGCTCACCAATACCATCACCCGCGTGTCAGTAGATTCAGCAGGTAATCAGGCGGACAATGAGCGGTACAAGGATTCCAGCTCTCCCTCCATCTCAGCCGACGGGCGGTTTGTGGCGTTTAGCTCTAATGCCTCCAACCTCGTGCCGGGGGATACTAACGATAACTCTGACATTTTCGTGCGGGACACGCTCACCAATACAACTACCCGCGTGTCAGTTGACTCAGCAGGCAATCAGGCGAACAATGCCTTCGTCTCCGTAGGCCGCCTCTCATTGAGCGGGTCCTCAAGCCCCTCCATCTCAGCCGACGGGAGGTTTGTAGCGTTTGATTCTTATGCCACCAACCTTGTGCCAGGGGATACTAACGATAACTCTGACATCTTCGTGCGGGATACGCTCACCAATACAACTACCCGCGTGTCAGTTGACTCAGCAGGCAATCAGGCTCTCGGTACCTCTTCCGAGCCCTCCATCTCAGCCAACGGGCGGTTTGTGGCGTTTCGTTCTTATGCCACCAACCTCGTGCCGGGAGATACTAACAATACAGACGACATCTTCGTGCGGGACACCCTCACCAATACAACTACCCGCGTGTCAGTAGATTCAGCAGGCAATCAGGGGGACAGTGCCTCTTTCGAGCCCTCCATCTCAGCCAACGGGCGGTTTGTGGCGTTTCTTTCTAATGCGTCCAACCTCGTGCCGGGGGATACTAACGATGCCAACGACATCTTCGTGCGGGACACCCTCACCAATACCACCACCCGCGTGTCAGTAGATTCAGCAGGTAATCAGGGAAACAATGAGTCCTTCTACCCCTCCATCTCTGCAGATGGGCAGAGAGTAGCGTTTGATTCAGCTTCCTCCAACCTTGTGCCGGGAGATACTAACAATACTTTTGATGTCTTTGTTTCTGACATCAGCAGCACTCCAGATAATAACCCTCCCGATAACAACATCAACGGCACTTTAAGCAACGACATCCTGACTGGCACCAGCGACAACGACATCATCAACGGTGTGGAAGGGAATGACATACTCATGGGTTTGCGAGGCAACGATATGCTTGTCGGGGGCGACGGCAGCGATATCCTGAATGGCGGCAAAGGTTTTGATACTCTTAGCGGCGGTTTGGGAAACGATATTCTAGTGGGTGGTGGGGGCAACGATGTTTTTGTTTTAGGTATCGGATTGGGAGCTGATACAATCGCTAATTTCGTCAAGTCTCAAGATACCGTGCAATTAATTAATGGCTTGACCTTCCGACAGCTATCAATTTTGCCGGGAACTGACGGCACATTAATTACAGTAACCAGCAGTGGTGAAGTTTTAGCTTCTTTGATAGGCGTTGCTGCTACTCTCATTAGTTCTGAAGATTTTATCTCGGTCTAGATTTTGAGATTTACCACCTAGACTTATCCTGTACTCTAAGGTAATCACTTTAGAATGCAGGGATTAAAACAACACCGACTAGAATCGCGGGACAAATAGAACAAAACCTTAACCCCCCTAAAACTTTTTTTAGACGGGAATAGCAGTATACCCGCCCTTCCAAGCTGTAGATGGAGAAAGTGTAGTTTTAATTCTCTGAGTAACGGGTTTGCAAGTTTCCCCAGTCTGCACGAAGTGATGTTTTTTCACCGCGCCCTTTTTTGCTGTAAGTCCGCCACCGCAGTACAGGCAAGTGAGGTTGGTTTTTCCGCGCACGACTTCATCAATGCTCGTCAGGGAGCCACTGACAGCAACACCAAATTTTAGCCACATTGTTAAAATGCTCCTAAAGCAGGTTGGAAGATGCACTCACTAATAATTAAGAAGTGTAACAATACTTACTCGTTAATAGTCTCTGCCTTGGTACGGAGATTTAAAATAGACTCGCGATTCCTGCGGTGTGCTACGCTTACGCTATAAATGCGACGAGTTGCACTTTTGCGATCTAGCGAGCGTTAGGCTTTGATTAGAATTTGACAATACACAAAATATGCAGTAATTTTCGGGTTAATCAATTCTTTATCCCACATCTACGGAAAAATGAAAGGGCTATCGCATTCAGAAAATATTTAGACAACACAGATTTGAGAAGTAATTATCACAAACTATGAAATTAAAAAAAATCAGATTAACCGCACTATTTTCACTTTTAATAACGCTAGGTTTAAACAATTTTCCTACTATTCTAAATGCTCAATTGAAAATATTTTCTTCCTTTGCACTGGCTGAGACAACTGCTGACCGGAAAAAGGAGGCTGACCAATTATTCGAGCAAGGGAAACAGCAATATCAAACCAGTCAATTTCAAGCAGCATTACAGTCTTGGCAACAAGCATTAATCATTTATCGGGAAATTAAAGACCGAAAAAGTGAGGGGGATGCACTGGGAAATTTGGGAGGTGCTTACAGTTATCTCGGTCAATATGACAAAGCCATTAATTATGAACGGCAGTCGTTGGCGATCGCACGGGAAATTAAAGATCGCCAAGGTGAGGGGAATGCACTGGGAAATTTGGGACTTACTTACACTTTTCTCCGCTACTACACCAAAGCCATTGACTACAATCAGCAGTCATTAGCTATCGCCCGCGAAATTAAAGATCGCCAAGGTGAGGGGGAGGCACTGGGAAATTTGGGATTTGCTTACCTTAACCGTGGCTACTACGACAAAGCTATTGATTACTATCAGCAGTCGTTAGTCATCGCCCGCGAAGTTAAAAATCGCCACGAAGAGGGAAAAGCTCTAGGAGGTTTGGGACTTTCTTACCTTTACAAAGGTGATCTAAGATCATCCGACAGTTCGGATTATGAAATGTCACGTTTAACGTCAGTGGCGGCAAGTTTCTACCTTGACTTGGGCCAATACCGCAAAGCGATTGAATACGAGAAGCAGCACTTGGTGATCGCCCGTGAACTTAAAGACCAAGCAGATGAGTGGAGAGCTTTGGCAAATTTGGGATTTGCTCTCTACCGACAAGGTAATTTTACCTCAGCCGAGACAAGCTTACTAGATAGCATCAAAATTGCAGAATCTCTCCGGTCTAGTTTAACTGATGCCAACAAAGTGTCCATATTTGACACGCAAACTAAAGCATATATCACCTTACAACGAGTATTAATTGCCCAAGAGAAAACTCAGGAAGCGTTAGAAATTGCTGAACGACGAAGAGCCAGAGCTTTTGTTGAGTTATTAGCTTCACGTTTATCTTTATCCGCATCAGCTATCAACCCGCCTAACATTCAGCAAATTCAACAAACCGCTAAAAAACAAAACGCTACTATTATTGAATATTCTACTGTTGATAATTTTCTATTATACATTTGGGTAATTAAACCTAATGGTAAAATTACTTTTCGCTCTGTTAATTTGAAATCTTCTAATCTTACTAAATTGGCCGAAAATACTAGAGTAGCAACTGCTACAAATAGTGGTTTACCTGATGATTCTGCATTAATAACAAATTTGGTAAGTGATATTCGTGCTGCGGTGGGTGCAGCAGAGACGAACCCCTCAGAGCGCTGTGGTCAAAATCAATGCTTACAGCAAATGTATCAAGTGCTGATTAAACCAATTGCCGATTTATTACCCGCAAATCCTGATGACAAAGTTATCTTTATTCCCCATAAATCTTTATTCTTAATTCCCTTTGTCGCCTTACAAGACGAGCAAGGTAAGTATTTAATTGAAAAGCATACAATACTTACGGCCCCATCTATTCAACTTTTACAACTAACGCATTTACAACGTCAAAAGATTAAACAATCCCCTTTATCTAATATCACAGTAGTGGGAAATCCAATCATGCCTCAATACGGACTCCCTGGCAATCGCCATCAATTACCCTCATTACCGGGTTCTGAAAAAGAAGCCACTAACATTGCCCAAATACTCAATACTAAACCGATAATAGGTGCTCAAGCTACTAAAGCTTTCGTTACCCAACAAATGCAGCAATCAAATATTATCCATCTCGCTACACATGGATTGCTGAATGAAGTATATAAACAAGGTTTACCAGGCGCGATCGCATTGACACCAGCAGGGGACGATGATGGTTTACTCAGTTCTAGTGAAATCTTAGACTTAAAACTCAAAGCTGACTTAGTGGTGTTAAGTGCTCGTAATACGGGACGGGGTAAATTAACAGGTGATGGGGTCATTGGATTATCTCGATCGCTGATGAGTGCAGGCGCTTCTAGTGTTGTGGTGTCCCTGTGGTCTGTTGATGATGAGTCTACGAGTTTTTTAATGTCAGAATTTTATCAACGAATTCAACATAACCCTGATAAAGCACAAGGCTTAAGACAAGCTATGCTAACCACAATAAAACAATACCCGGAGCCTAAATACTGGGCAGCATTTACTTTGATGGGGGAAGCACTTTAAATGATGTTAACCGTTAACCACTAACAACTCTACCTTTCATCGCGATGTGTCGCGTTTTTCTCTTCGCTGTGGTCTGTTGATGGTAGTCAATCAGCCTATCCGGGAACTTCTTGACTAGGGTGAGTTGGGTTTTGACAGTTGCTCAGGGGGTAACGACGCGACTGGCAATTCCTCCTCTACGTGGGGATATGTGAGTTTTCCGGCGTCGATCGCCTCGCTTAAATCTCCCTCAATGGCTGCTGCCACGGCCGATGATTTGTAGGCAATCGACTCTTTGATTCTGTGGGCAAACTCACGGGCGATTGGCGGTGGTTCTAACAAAGTTTGGAATTGCTGCTGTTGAGTTTCAGTAAGGTCAGACCAGATGGCGGCTCGATCGGCATAGCCATTTTTGCAAACTTCGGCAAGCACGTTTTTAATGTCGAGAGCTGTTTGTCGATCGTTGCTGGCTATAGCCAATCTAAAAAACTCAAGGCATTCGGCGTGGATGACAGGATCTAGATTTAACATGATGCCCCCTCTGCCGAGTACACAAACATCTGTCGGACGTTCTCCCTCTCCCTCGATCGCAACTTGGGAAAGAGTACCCGCCGCGCTCTCCTCCATTAGATTTTGGGGGGTAGTTTCTGTTCTAGATGGTGCTATTTGAATATTATAAATATCAACATCATCTAGAACAGCACCTAACACCGATGGGGTGGTGCTTTCAGCCGATTTTGTAGCAGCCTTTTTCGCTTCGATTTTTTTGGTCATTCTGACCGCTGTCAGTTCTGATAACTCGTTCCAGTTTTCAGGCAAAGAGCAAACTCTGACGGGCCCATTTTTGGTCTGCCGTACTTCTGGTTCTGTCTGGTAGCGATATGTCTCAATATATTTTTTGCCTTCTCCCCTGGCTTTTCGGTGTACCAGCGATCGACCAATTAGTCCCAGTAGTCGCTTAACGTATTTGATGGGGTCCTTGCCCGGATTCCCCAGTATTTTTTTAACGTCCTTTCGCCCTCCGTCCTTTAAAAGTTTTTGCACTTCCGGTGAGTCTTTAGTCCAAGAGCGCTCGGGGTCTAAAAACTGCATAATGTTAAGCTTGCTTAGCGCCTTAAGTTTCAGCCAACGCGAACTATGATCGGGGGCAAAACTTTCGAGTTTTCCCGCCTCCCACTTCGATTTCTGCAAGTATTCCGCATCTTCTGGATGGTTAAAGAGCCAGGAATTCTCCAACTGGCTTAGGAGCGAGCGGTCATCGAATCTCACCCGGCGTACAAATTCCCATTTCCAAAGCTGGGTGTCCTCAATTCCCGGAAGCAGAGATTTAAGGCGAGATTTTTCTGCTTGGCATCTTTCTGGCCAGGTTGCCTTATTGCTGCGGGCGATATCCTGCGCTTCCTCTGGCGAGATATCAGGAGCCTCGAATATTTCCTGTGCCTCTTTTTCCTTGCAGATGACTTTGTTTTCAAAGTGGCTCTTTGATTCGTCACTGCCGATCGACGGGCAATCGACTTCATACCCGCCATCTATTAAAGCTTCCACTAAAAATTCCCTTAACTCAGATTTCTCTAAGTTTTTTTGTGATTCAAAGTGACAATAAGCCTGAAAAAGTGGGTCTGCAAGTTGCCTGTCAATATCGGCTCTAATGGCTGCCTGATGTTCTTCGGACCCTAACAATCCACTCTCAATGTTAATGATTGTTTCTATTTGAACCTTAATTTGATTGGTGTAATAAGCATTGTGATCGAAACTGTCAGAAAGTCCAAAACGAGGACAGAGAACCGAAATCTGTCTGAGCGGATGCCTCACCCGCCGCAGCATTTGAATCAAAGAGTTAACTCCTAGAACTCCACAAAACAATCCAAAAACATCAGTACACCATCCGCATTTGCTTATATCAAGGCCGTTCTCAAGCGTTGGGGTATAAATAATCCAAGGCGGATTGTTCTGTTCAATCCAAGCATCAGGATTAGTCTGGAATGCGATTTGATCGGGTTCATTGGAGTTTTTTGAACAAATTAGCAGCCCTTTACCGTATCTGTCAGTAAGAGTCATAGCAAGGGCTTCAGCTTCAGGAACAGAGTAATCAGTGGCAATTACGGGACAACCTGAGTTTGCTATGAGGTTGATAAAATCCTGTTTTTCTGCCACTGTTGGGGTTGCCTTTTCAGTTTCGTAAATGCTGACTTTAGGGCAATTACCCTTAAACTCGTTCAGATGCTTTGTTACCGTTTTGTTGCCTGCAACTTTTGCGACAAGCTTGACTGTGTAATCGGTAAGGTGGCCATCGAGTAGAATAATTCGATCGGAATCACGGCAAGCCTGAGTAAATCGCTCTTTAATTGCTTCCCGATCGCGCTTTAAAGTGCTGCTCATCAACAAGTGTCTGAGAACGCTTTCTGCCTCATCTAGAATAATTATTGCTCCCTCAAAAATCTCAGGAGGAAGCTTGAGCAACGAGTCAAAACACAAGCATAGTCTGGCGTTCGGGTCTTTAAACATCTGATACCCGTTGTGAGCATTGAGGTGGTAAAACCCACATTTTTCGGCTGTTTGTAGCAGTAATCCATTTCGGCTTCCTATCACGATTATTTTGCCTTCTGGGTTACTAGCAATAACATCTTCCAACCATTGAGTTTTCCCACTTCCCAAACCGCTTTTAATACCCATGATTGTGCCGGCCGCGGGTGCTAGTGCGTGAAAGTATCGGGAGTTGATTGTGCGATCTGGAGTATATTGCCGATTGCGTCGCCATTGGTTCTCGATTGCTAGCTTGCGGTAGGCTTTCGCATCAGCTATAACCGCGTCAATGTCGCCACCAGCCACACAAAAATCATCAGCACCTTTTTCAGGGCCGGGTAACTTGCCGATTTTAACGAGCGCACTTCTGAACAGTCCGGCTGTGGTGTTGGCTGCCTTAAATTCTGAACTTTCGGAATAATCCCCCTCGCGGTAATCAAAAATGATTGAGATTTCGCGTCCTGCTGTGTCAAGCGGTTGGAGAGATTCGTGCAGTTCCCGCGCTGTTGCCTTTTGATACTGTGTGCCGTCGGATTTAGTTACCCAGTCCCCTTTCTCTGTAACTCGATAACCTGTGGTGATTCCAGGCAGTCCGATCGCAGCGTACCCGCGAGAAATTAGCGCTAGTGCCTTCTTTTCCCCTTCAGTGATGACGATCGGGCATTTGGTAGCCTTTACCCATTCCCAAAATCCGATCGCTTCCCCATCAACCCCAATTACGGGGAATTCTGGCATTGGCAAATTTGCTTTGGTTGCGACCTTCTTCCAAATCCGAAGAGTAACCCGCGCGAAAAACACTTCCAATGGCTTCCCGTAGGGCTGGTGATATTTGCGCGGTTCTAGCTTTTCTGTAGTTTTGCCAAATCCTTTGCTTTCTTTCTTGCGGTTGAATGCGATCGGCGGCCCGTCTAGTTGCCGGAAGCGGCCATTGACTATGAATCCGATCGCACCCTCGCACTTCCCGTAATTCTTTCTTGCTTGAGCGCTGACATCGCCGGACTTGAGTATTTTGTCAGTGTCGCGGTAAAGCAAGTCGTAGACGGGGAGGCCGCTTGCAGAGGGGCAGTTCAGGGGGAGGAGGTCGGGGTCAATGCCTGATTCCTCTACTAGATGCTTGTAGACAAGTTTTTCTATGTAATCTTGGTTAAACTTATCTAAAGTTGCCGAAGAATTGTCTTGACTGAACGGTTCAGTATAGTGTAAAAAGGTAGACATAGCAGGGTATTCCTTGAAGGTTGACCCGCTACACCCGATATAGAAGAGAGGCTAGTTATTTCCTGTTGACAGTCTATTTCTAACTGTCAACAGTTTGTGATATGATGGAGCTAGTATTTTTATTTTGTTTGCTGTGCCTCTCATCAGGTGCAGCGATTTTTTTGGCTTAAAGCAAGTGGAAATAAGGTCTGAAAGCTTTATGCTGTCAAGGCTTATTTGTTATATACGTGGAAACTCAATTCATTTTTTTCATTTTTTGCTAATAACTCAGAATGTTTTTCTGCGTGCCTGATTTAGAGTTTTAAGGCTTCATTAATAAAGCCAGAACGCGATTTGGAGAAGTATGCGGCAGACTCATCGCAATTGGCAATGACTTCTGGTTGTAACCAAACTCCAATTTGTACCTTATTGTAAGCATAGAGCCTACGATTTGTCTTGCATAACTCGATCAGCTATGGAGCAGATCCTAGCAGATCCTAGCAGATCCTAACCCCTGAAAGCCATATTTGATCAACTACCGAGGGGAGGGAGCCTCCTAAATCAATTGGGGTTGTACCTGAGATTTACCTCAGATCTACTTAAGATCCTATTAATATCCTAAGCGGATCTTAGGTAACATAATAGAATTAGCATCAAGCCAATTACTATTATTAAGATTTGTAACAAAACCCCATAAATACTGCATTTGATCGAGTTTTCGGCGTTACTACTTCGCGCAAAAAATTATTTCTTGCGCGAGAGAAGGGCACAAATAAATATTAGGAGCCGATCGCACCCTCCAAAATCACTAACAGTTGCTGGATCGCAGGGATTGTGACAAGCTCCCCCACCGCTGAGCGCCGAAATGACTGATTGACACGAACTACAGAAACCGAATCACCTTTTATCGACCTTGCGCCGTTTTGCTTTAGTGGCTGTTGCGGGCTGGGTTTCCGTTCGTTCTTGGTGGTCGTCGGAGCGATCGGCACTGGGAGTTTTGACTGAGTGAGTTTCCAGCTATATTTTCTAGCTTGCTGGCGTTTTTTTATTAAGATTTGTAACAAAACCAGACAACCACTGCACTTGATCGAGTTTTCGGCGTTACTATTTCGCGCAAAAAATTATTTTTTGTGCGAGAGAAGGGCACATAAATAAAACATTAGGAGCCGATCGCCCCAAAATCACTAACATCTGCTTGATCGCAGGCGTTGTGACAAGCTCCCCCCCACCGCTAAGCGCCGAATTGACACGAATTACAGAAACCGAATCACCTTTTATCGACCTTGCGCCGTTTTGCTTTAGTGGCTGTTGCGAGCTGGGTTTCCGTTCGTTCTTGGTGGTCGTCGGAGCGATCGGCACTGGGAGTTTTGACTGAGTGAGTTTCCAGCCATATTTTCATAGCTTGCTGGCGTCCCTCCAAACTGGTGACAGGCTGGCAGCCTCCGCAACAAATTCAACAACTGGCTGATGAACAAATATCGCCTCTTGCTTTCAACCTCACAAGGTAGCTACAACTGAGTGCTACGCTTAGTCATAACCGAGCGCTACGTTGTCATGGATGATTTGACGGCGTGGCGCTTACTCATCTACTAATGACCAATAACAAAAATCATGGGTGCTATCGAAACTATCTTTTTCTACAAAGACTTTCTCTGTCAAACTCGCTGTAACGATGAATGGGTAATCTTTTGCCCCACTTGCTTTTACGGCTATGTAGGCAGGGCCGATGCCGGTCAGGCCTACACAGCCGCAAAAGAGAAAGTGGATCGTGTTCTAAAACTGCGGTACGCGAAAGCCAATCGCCAAAACTCCTGAAGCCGTTTATAGTTTTGGTAATTGGGGCAAAGACTCATTGCCAATTACCAATTGCAAATTACCACCGTGTAAAAAAAGCTCCCTTGACATTTTCGGTCGGGGTGCTTTTTTTGGGGCGATCGGGCGATCGGATAACCGAACGAGCGAAAAAACCCGGTATTAACCGGGGAACGTTCCTAATTTTCCTGGGATGTGTCGTCACAGGACTTTTCAATCATCTCCAAAATTGCCTCAACATCTGCGAGCGTTGCGGTTGATTTTTTTCGCTCGGCTTTCAACTGGTTGAGCAAGCCGGCCGGCTCCGGAAGCTCGATCGCTGTTGCTGGACTTTGTTTGGGTTCTGCGAGTTGAGCTTCAAGCTTCTCCCGCTCTGCACGTTCTTCTCTAAGGCGAGATTGCAATAATTCCACCACCTTGCGCTGATTATCGATCGTTGCAGAACTAGATTCTAAAAGTTGGTCGTAGTCCTGGTGATTCTCTGGCGGCATCGAGTCTAATTGCTGTCTGAGCGGTTCGTCATCGGTGCGATCGGACTGAACTGCTAACTCCCTCAGCAGTTCAATCCTCAATTCTGCTTTCGCTCGATCGATTGCCTCTGCCTGCGATACCTTAATGTTAGCTAGCTCTGCCAGAAGTGGTTCAGTTTTTCGGGTAACCATTTCTGTAATACGCGCGTCTAACAGGCTGTCAGACAAATTGTGTCTTACGTTAGAGGCTTGTCGTCCTACGTTAGAGGGTGTGGGTAAAACAACAGAGCCATCGGACAGCGCCTCGATATTTAGCCGCAAAACTTCCATCAAAATTTTAGAGCGATCGTACCCGTGCGGAGTTTTTGCGGGATAGCGGTCTCTGCCTAGGTTGTCGATTGCTTCCAGTAAATCCGCGTCACAGCGGAAGGTAACGGACTTTTTTTCTGTCATACATTTTACCAATGTCTTATGGTTTCTCAATCGTAAGACATGGCTTGATTCTTGGTAACACGTATAAGCACAAAATAGTCTTCTAAGCACAAAATAGTCTTCGCTTATTTTTTTGTCTTACAAATGTCTGACAATTTTGCCTTACTACCTTATTTTATTTTACATAACCCTATATGTAAGATATTTATGTAAGACAAGTTTAGACGCCACATATTATAGCGAACCTAGAACAATGAATAACCTCGATACTACCCTTATAGAAACCGCGCTGCTAGCTAGCGAATTACTCATGTTAAGTAAGCGTGTATGACTTATAACTTAACACCGTCCTACACTTGCTGGAAAGCTGTCTTACTTGTGTGTGACAAGTTAGTGTTACTACCTCTTGGAAGCCGTCCTACACTTGCTGGAAGGTTGTCTTACTTATGTATGACAAGTCAGTCTTACTATCTCTGGAAACGGATCTTACACTTGGTCAAATTGTAATACATTTGCGTAAGACAAAGCACCAGGCTTATCACAAAACTAATGCCCTAGCGAATCGCCGTCCAACGCATAGTATCTGATGTGCCTGCCTGCAACGAAGATCGCTCCATCGCTCGAAATTGCAGGGACGCTCGCGTTTGGCGATCGGCGGCTTCATCATTCCTCCCATAGTAGTGCGGGAAAGTGGGGAATACAAAATTGTCGTCGGCTATTTCCAATATCAGGTCTCCGTTCTGACTCGGCAACTCAACTCGCTTGGCGGGCGAAACAATTCCAGCGCGAGTCAAACAGCCAGAAAATCAAACAACAGCCTCAGCATTACTTAAGATGTTGAAGTTCGTAGCTTAGACTCCGTGACCACACCCCAGCCCTCGGATCGGCCATTTTAAAATATTTGAATATGACATAACCCGCCAAAAGTCGCCTAAACATTCCAAGCGAGCGTACCGCCACGATCTCTAAAAGGGGCGAGGCAACCAATAACAGAGGAATCAAAAGCCATGAACAACAGCAACGATGATCTCGAAGCCCTTATCCGCTCGGATAGCCCGGATGGCCACAGGAGCGAATTGATTCCTGTCACCATTACCCCTGACATTGCAAAAGGATACCTCTCTTTTGGAGTGGAACAGGAACGGGAGATTGATCAATCTGTGATTGACGATTACGCGCTTTCAATGCAGGACGGCGAGTGGAAAGCTGGCTCGATACTGATTTTTTCTGAAGACTACAAGATTATTGATGGCTATTACCGTTTAGCCGCGGTTGCCCACTCAGGGGTAGCAGTCGAATTCTATCTAGTCCGGGGAGTGCCTAGCAATCTCTAATCCCAGTTGCCCCATCCCAGAAATCGGACGCAACCTATTTTTACCCCCATGCCATCGTAAACTTAGATTATCAATAGCAAAAAATCATGAAAGCAGAACTTTCGGAAGCGTTGCCCTCGAAGAGGATCGCCCGCCTTGAAGCTTCCCTCGATGCCAAAATTGAGAGATATTTCGACACTTTAGACACTGACCCCGACGTGCTCAAACAATTACTCGCCGACAAGCGCTCCGAAAACACCCGCCGCGCTTATGAGCGCGATGTCAATGACTTTTTGGTAACTATGACGGGGATGCCCGCCGTGCCTGATAACGTTTTGGAATTTTTGCACTTGGACGAGCGTCAGGCCGTGTCGGTGGTTTTGAAGTACAAAGCTAAGCTGATTGACAAGGGATTGAAGGAGGCCACGGTCAATCGGCGACTGGCGGCTGTCAAAAGTCTGGTGGAAATGGGCCGTAAACTTGGTGTGTGCCATTACAGTTTGGAGGATATCAAAGGGGAGAAAATTGTCGGCTACCGAGATACAACTGGCGTTGATAGAGCTACTTTTGAGCGAATTTTGCAGCAGTGCGATCTGGCAACGAAAGCTGGCAAGAGAGACTATGCTTTGTTGCGCCTGCTGTGGGGTAATGCTCTGCGGCGAAATGAAATCAGTCAGTTGAGTGTTTGTGACTTTGACCCAGCCGGTAAGACTTTACGAATTCTTGGCAAGGGACGCGGGACGCAAGCTGAGACGATCGATTTGGGTTCTGCAACAGTGCAGGCGATCGCCGATTGGTTGGAGGAAAGGGGAAGTTGCTCGCACGATAGCCCGCTTTTTATAGCACTTGACTCCGCTCACAGCGGACACAGACTTAGCGGCGACGGCATTTGCAAAATGGTTGTCCGTTATAGCGAAAAGGCTGGTATCAAAAAACAGATGTCGCCTCATCGCATCAGGCATAGCGCTATCACAGCGGCACTCGACGCAACAGACGGGGATGTACGGAAGGTGCAGAAGTTAAGCAGGCACAGGAATTTAAACACGCTCATGATTTATGACGACAATCGGGGGCGCGACCAACAGGACATCACCAAAATTCTTGATGGGATGTTTTGAGCGAGCGACGGGGGAAGCGGATGATTCGACGTGAAGGAGCGATCGAAATCTATGATTTCTCCGATGCTAAACATGAAGGAACGTTGGATACATAATGATGTGCGATTCGTTGAAGAGTGAATCACGGTGAAAATCCGTTACTCGTGCAATCGCTGCCAGCGCAAGGCGTTCGAGCAACAACTTATCAATCAAGTGACGAGTTGCCTCATCAATCGGTTGTCGGCTCGCATTCTCGACAAACTGCCGACGGCAGTCTTGACACCGAAATCGCGGTTTGCCGTAATGAGTATGTCCGTATTTGATTATTTGAGCGGATTGGCATTTGGGACAGTTCATTGAGTCGTCTGTAATGGTTGAAGTCCTCGCTTACCAGCTTACCATTACTATGCATCAACCCAGTTTACCCTTTCCGGGGACTGGAAGAGTTTATTTCTTGGATGTCCCTTAAAGAATTAGTATTAGTTCCTATTTATTATTTAATCCCCTTTTTATGTGTGACAGTTGTGGGTGCGGAATGTGGGCTATAAGAACTTGCCGGGTTAACAAAGCCAATCCGAAATCTGAACCCTAAAATTTTGTCTGTATTCCAGTTAAGTAGCGCGATCGCTTTCGCTATTCGTCGGTTGGACTGCCATCATGTAGATTGGCATATTTACTGCTGTTGTTGAGATACTACTTTGGGGGGCAGCAACTAAATTAGCTGGATTCAAAGAAAATAATCCACCAGCACTAGCTACTGAAGCAGTTGGATTTGTGGGTTGAACCGTTGTCATCTGCGTTGATTGAGATACAAGCGCCCCGCCAACGATCGCGGCGAAATATAATGGCACCACAGGAATTAACTGACCCGTTTCCTCTACTTTCGCTTCGCTGGAAACACAAATAATTTGGGTAAGGATTTCCGCGAATCCTCCCAAAGCATCTTTGTCAGTAAAACCCCGTCCACCCGTCTCTTTTGCTACACGGGCGAACTCAGCCGCTGTTTTGTCTCGTCCCTTGCTCTTAGAGGTGCCAAAATAAGTATGGACGATCGCCCCGGCACTTTTGGCTTTTTCAATGGCTCGATTAGCTGCCTCGATATCCTCTTGTTCGGTATCGTCACCACCTTCAAGAGCTTCGTCACTTAAATAAAAAATCGCACGGGATGCACCATCTCGCCAATTAAAGTGTGCCGAGATATCCTCAATCGCTCTAGCTCCGTCCTCTTGCGCTCCGCCACCAGGAAGTTCGCCGCGCTTGCGACCTCTTATTTCTGTTTCAGCAACTCCGCAACTATTAATTAGATATGCCCGCAAAGTTTGCTGAAAATTGGTATTTTTCCAAGTTCCTTCCAGCCCAAACCACTCAACTCGCAAATCGCTCGGACAGCTTGAACTAGCATTTTTTATAGCCGCTTCTGCGGCATTGCTAAGGCCTTCAGCTTCGTCTTTCATTGAAACGCTAGTATCGATGACTATCACCAAGTCAACCGACTTATTTTGAGGAGTAGAACTCGTGCTTGACTGGGTGCTAGTTGCTGAGAAACCAACTAAATGCTGCGCTTGCACGAAGTAAACAGGGATAACGGGAACGAGTTGAGGGGTAATATCTCTATTTCTAGTCGAGCAAATAACCGTTTTCAGAATCTCGGCAAAACCACCAATAGCATTTTGATTTCTAAAACCGTGTCCGCCCGTCTCTTGTGCTAGGCGGACGTACTCAGCCGCCGTTTTGTCTTGTCCTTGGCTTTTAGATTTTCCGAAATAAGTATGGACGACAACTCCAGCATTTCTAGCTTTTTCAATGGCGCGATTAGCTGCCGCGATATCCTCTTCTTCCGTATCGCCACCACCTTCTAAAGCTTCGTCACCTAAATAAAAAATGGAACGGGTGGCACCATCTCGCCAATTAAAGTGAGTGGAAATATCTTCAATAGCTCTAGCACCGTCCTCTTGTGCGCCGTTTGCAGGAACTTCGCCGCGCTTGCGACCTCGTAATTCTGTTTCATCGACTCCGCAAGTAGTAACTAGATATTCCCGTAAAACTTGCTGAAAGTTGGTATTTTCCCAAGTTCCTTCAATGCCAAACCACTCAATTCGTAAATCGCAGGGACAGCTAAAAGAAGCCTTTTTTATACCAGCTTCTGTGGCGTGGTTAAGAATGTCGATTTTGTCTTTCATTGAGGGGCTGGTGTCGATGACAATTACTACATCGACGAGGGTAGCCTCTTTTTCAGGGCGAGTGATTGCAGCCATGATTTTTTGTTCTCTAAATAAGTCTTTTTTAACTTTCTGAAAAATCTCACTTATTCGCTAAGACCAAATCCGACCCCGGCGGAATGGCTTCGGTTCTTTTTCTGAAGCTTTTTGATTTTTGAGCATTTGCTGCCACCAAAAGCCATTATTTTTAACTCCGGTGGCTAACAAATGTTGTTTGGCATCTTCAAGTTTATTGGCTGCTTCTGAGGCATTTTCTGCTTGAGATTCCTGCCCCTCTATAGCTGCTTCTTTTGGCTGGTTTTTCTCGGAATTTTTAGCCATAGTACGTAATTCTCCACTTTCTGTTAACTATTACTGTTGATACAGAACATTACAGACACCTACATCCACTGGAAGACTTAAGTTGTTGATAACTTCTGTAGGCAAATGCTGCTGGGTCGTTAAAGTTTGCTCCGTACAATAAATCCATGCGAATGCGGACTAAATCTTCTACTGAGCCGTGAATGACATCTACTGCTTGATGAGGATGGATAATATTGGGTCTTTTTACAGGGGGAGAAAGCTTGGGTAATCTCATTTTTTCCTCTCTAAGCTAATCAGAATGCAAGTCCGTAGGTTGGGTTCAAACAAGTAAAACTAAATACTTATTGAAACTTAATTTTGATAGGTTGGGTTTAAACAAGTAAAACTAAATATTTATTGAAACTTAATTTTGTGTGAAGCTCAGCATAACCCAACCTATTCAAAAAGAAGCATTAATCGTGCAATTAAGGTGTAGACCAAGAACGTACATCGCCCAAGGTAACGGGAATGAGATCGCTTACATCTATAGTAAAGCGGTATACCCTCTTAGCACGGCGACTATTTTCTGGATCGAAAAATTTTAGTTTCACATCCCAACCATCGCTATCGGGGCGGCAGAAGGGACTTTTTTCTACTGTAATACTATCGAGTTCCATGCCTTCTGCTACAGCTTGGGCAAATGTGGAAGCAGCTTGAAAAGCGTTGGTAGCGGCAAAATTTAGTGCTCTGTCTTGAGATGTGGTGCCTAAGTTCCGCAAGTCATAATAAATCCGGTTGAGGAAGCTGCTGAGGGTGCGACGGATGGCATCTTCTTGCGCGTCTGTGGCTGTAGCTCGTACAGTATTTATCGCGGCATTAACTAAGTTGTTGACTTTCCAGCCGTAGAGTCCGCGAATGTTGTAAAGTTCAATTACGGGAACAACTTGTCCGGAAAATAGCTTGACGCTGCGCCCGGGTAAAACGCCAGGGATGCTGACTCGTTCGACGTATTCTGCGTTATCTTCTGGTTGGATTTGTCCGGCAAGTAGTTGTTGCAATACCGCATAGGCATCTCTAGCAAAACCGCCTACTGGTTCAATGGCATAAATTGGAGTTAATTCTAAGTTCAGCGTCCAAATTAAAGCTTTAGCTTCCGAAAGAGTGTCTGCTAAATAATCCACCATCTGCCGCGCATCGTAGGGGTTGGCGGGGAGCGCTGTGTTGTCCATTGTAGCTCCTGGCATCAGTTGCTTAAAGGAGTCGCGCCTTGCTTCACTACCGAAATCATAACCGAGGGTTCCCAAAGCGTAAACCAAGTTCGCATCGGCGAGTTCGCTGGGGGCTTGGCTGGCAGTAACGTAATTAGAGGCACGATTTGACATGGCAACCTGTCTTGGGGTAGAGGAACTTGTAAAAGAGGGTGGATTAAATGTAGGTATGGGTGCGGGAGTCGCAGCAACAACTTCGGCAGGTTCGGTTATCAAAACTTCTTCTGGGATTTGGCTATTAGGTAGGGCATCACTGGTTTGGGGGCTGCCACAGCCACAACCAGAGGCGGAAACTGTTTCTAATTCTTCTGACACGGTTTCTCCTATCAGGTATTGTAAAGCACCAGCAATATTTAATTTGCCAACTAAACAGCGATGGGTATCATCAATTTCGGTTGGCGAACAGGGTATGGCAGTCTCTAGTAAGGCTGTCCTGACTTTTTGGGGATTGGGTTTTTCTCCCCGTTGCAGTTGCAGACTCAGAAGTAAGGCCGCAACTCCGCTGACGATGGGAGTAGCAAAGCTGGTGCCACTGAGTTGGATTGTTCCGCCTCCTGGTTTGGCTCCTAAAATGTTTTCTCCTGGAGCGAGGATGCCTTGGTTTTGGTAAGTTTCTCCCCAGTTACTAAAGTCGATGGGTTTTCCTTGTTCGTCCATTGCACCTACTGCTAGCACAGTTGGCATGGCAGCAGGAACGTGCAAGCATTCGCAACCATCATTTCCAGCAGCGGCAACTATTAAAACGTTACGTTCATTGCACAGACGCACGGCTTTTTCCAGCCAACCTTCGGCTTCCCCAAAGTCGGTGAGTTGTCCGCCACTTATATTAATGATGTGCGCCCCAGCATTGATGGCTTGTTCAATGGCGCGGGATAAGTCGAGTTGCGATAGCTTCAGTCGTTCATCTGCAAAGACGGGAACGATTAAACCGCGACATTTTGGTGCAATGCCCTGCACTGGAGAACCAGGTTGACCAAAAATAATACTGGCAACGTGGGTGCCGTGAGCGGACATGGAACCATCGGCGCTAGCTTCCCCTGCAACTAGGGTAGGCAGTCGCGTGAGGTTTGCCCCTGTAAAACAAGGGTGATTTTGGTCAACTACCCCATCTAGGACGGCAATGCAAATGGTGGAGTCGCCCTTAGTGCTTGCCCATAGTTGTTGTATTCCTGGGATTTGTTTGAGTTTGGGCATTTATTTAAAAAATGCTAAACTGCTTGGGCAATCAAGTTATAGATATTACTATGAAAGGCGATATTCTCCTGCTTTTTCATAAAAATTAAATAAAATTCTTTACAATTCGTTATTTTCCTACTTTTTCTAAAAAAATTGCGGCTTGTTTATTAGGAAATTGCTTGACTAAAGTATTGTTTCTAGTTACATTGCCTTTAAAGTTCATTCCCAAGAGTTTGCAATAGCTTCCAGAGTTCGGTAGGCGCAGTCACGCAGCGTGCGATCGCCCACAAATTCCAATCGCCTCCCTCCCCCAAAAAAGCTTTAGTGCGTCAACCACTCTACAAGCGACACACAACCAGCTTCTTCCACAACTGAAGAAGGAAACCACCAGAAAAAAGGAGAAAACTCAAATGGACAAGAAAAACTTGATGCCTCAGCAAGCTCAACCCATTGAGCGTATCACTACTGGACAACTGCCGGATGTACTTGCAGAATTGTCGGAAGAATCTCTGGGTGGGTCTACCTCGAGTGGAGCGGTACTACCCATGAGTGGGGATTGGCCATTAAATGGCCATTATTGTTCCTATGACGGCGAAGAAGACGCGCCGTAATCATCCTGGTTTTACCACTCCCCTTAAAAAATGTCAAAACTCTTTTCGCTCTTCTTTTGGCGCTGGAGTTTGCCTCGATAAATTGACGTACAATCTTTGTGATTTCGGGGCATTCAGTTACCTGGCACGGCGGGCACGGCGGAGGATATTAACGGGACTTAGACTTTTTGAGGTAAGTGGTTGAACCCCGATTTGTTAGATGAACCCCAGCGTTGGGGAGTTGCTGGGAGTCATTCGCAGTCACCCAGTGTGCGATTGCCCCTCAACTAAATCTGTTCAGTGATCGCCTATTTCATCCAAATCGTCTCTCCCGCTAAAAAAGTTTTAGTGCGTCAACCCCTCTACAAATGACACACAACCAGCTTCTTCCACAACAGAAGAAAAAACCACAAAAAGCAGCAAAGGAGAAAAGAAAAATGGACAACAAAAACTTGATGCCCCAGCAGGCACAACCCGTAAACCGGCTCACCACTGGACAACTGCCCGGCGAACTAGCAGAACTTTCCGAAGAAGCCTTGCAACTGCAGGGTGACGGTGACGACAGTACATCAGTACTAGCTTTAGCAGCTAATAGTGATTTAGGCGGGCAGATTTGTTGGAGTTGGGTGTGCTCTTATGACGGAGAAGACGCAGAATAGGTTCCCACTCAAGCTGCATCTGTTAATTTCCTCAAAAATGCCTTTTCTCCTTTAGTGGAGCCTGATTCGCCCTCCGGAATTGCTCGGCAACTGCCCTGACTTCGGGGGGTTTCGGATACCTGGCACCTGCCGAGGAATGTGGAAAGGACAGGGGGAGAAGAGGGTGGAGTAGAGTTCCTAGTTCCTTTTTCGTCGTTGCCTCCTTGGAGGTTTAAGCCAGCTAGGAGTTTATTTCCCCAAGGGCACTTTCTGGCTGGCTTACTTTTCGGTTGGTAGCGGTTACAAAATCCTTGCTAACGAAAGGTTGTAGTTATTATTGACTTTAAAGTTCATTCCCAAGAGTTGGCAATAGCTTCCAGGGCGGCGGTAGGCGCAGTCATGCAGCGTGCGATCGCGCTTCGCAAGTCAGTCGGTAATCGCCCCTCTCGATACACCAACAGCGAATCGCCCACATACAGTCTTCTTTCAGAAAGAAGCGGTCAGACCGATCGACTGAGCAATGGCTCGACAACGGGACATTTACGAACAACCCACTATGGAGAAAAACTCTCATGGACAAGAAAAACTTGATGCCCCAAGTGGCACAACCTGTCAACCGGATCGCTACTGGGCAATTGCCTGCTGAACTGGCTGAACTATCGGAAGAAGCTTTATCCCAACTGGGGGAGGAGGCCTCAGAGAGTGCATCTGTACTACCGAATAGTACCCCATATGGGAGAACCGCGTGTCATTGTTCTTATGACGGAGATGACGCGGAATAAGTTCTGCGCTACGTCGGACTTCTTTTCTCCTCAAAACTGCCTTTTCTCCCGTCAGTTGAGCCTGATTCGCCCGGATGAATCGTTCCGTAATTGCCCTCACCTGGGGGGTTTCCGATACCTGGCACCGTCGTGAGGGGATAGGGAGAGGGGAGACGGTTCAGCAGGGGAAGAAGAGGATGATGATTTTTCTTCCTCTCTTGCTCCCTTGCCCCCTTTGAGGTCTAAACCAGCTAAGAGTTTATTCCCCCAATGACACTTTCTAACTGGCTTACTTTTCGGGTTGTACTGCTTACAAAATCCTCGGTATTTCCGGGCGCATTCCTCCAAGTTGTTGCCAAGGGTTAAGAATGCTGGATGCCACTGGGTTAAGCCATCGTTGGTTAGCTGGTCGTAGCTGCCGTAGTTGCTGAACTCATAGAAGAATCCAGGACGTATTTTTGCAGCCTTGGGATTTCCGTGAATGTAGCGCAGTGTGTTGATTCCCCGCTGACATACAGTCTTCTTTCAGAAAGAGGCGGTCAGTCCCACCGACTGAGCATTAGCTCGACAACGGGACAAAAACACAAACTACAAAAGGAAAAAAACTCTCATGGATAAGAAAAACTTGATGCCTCAAGCGGCACAACCTGTCAACCGCATCACCACCGGACAACTGCCGGACGTACTGGCTGAACTGTCGGAAGAAGCCCTGTCCCAACGGGGAGAGGATGCCTCAAGTAGTGCATCAGTAATACCCGCATGTGGGCATAGTGACGGTTATTCCGGTGGTTATGCTACGCCAAATTGCTGTGCGTGTTCTTATGGCGGAGACGACGCGGAGTAAGTTCCTGGGCTACCCCGAACTTTTTTCCCCTCAAAACTGCCTTTCATCCCGTCTAGGAGCCTGGGTTAGTCCGGATGAATCGTTCCGCAATTGCCCTCACCAGGGGGGTTTCCGATACCTGGCACCGTCGTGACGGGATAGGAAGAGGGGGAGACAGGGAGGTAGGGGAAGAAGTTGATGATTTTACTTCCTCCCTTGCTCCCTTGCCCCCTTTGGGGTCTAAACCAGCTAGGAGATTATTTCCCCAATGACACTTTCTAGCTGGCTTACTTTTTGGGTTGTAGCGCTTGCAAAATCCTCTGTATTTCCGGGCGCAGTCTTCTAAATTGTTGCCCAATTGCAAAAAAGCCGGATGCCACTGAGTCAAGCCATCGTTTGTTAGCTGGTCGTAGCTGCCGTAGTTGCTGAATTCATAGAAGAATCCAGAACGTATTTTCGCCGCCTTGGGATTTCCGTGAATTTAGCGCAGGGTGTTGATTCTCCGCTGACATACAGTCTTCTTTCAGAAAGAAGCGGTCAGACCCACCGACTGAGCAGTAGCTCGACAACGGGACATTTACGAACAACCAAAAATGGAAAAAAATTCTCATGGATAAGAAAAACTTGATGCCCCAAGTGGCACAACCTGTCAACCGCAGTACCACAGGACTTGTACCTACTGAATTGGCTGAACTGTCGGAAGAAGCTCTCCAACTGTATGGCGAGCTAGATAGTGCATCCGTACTACCAAGTAATTATAGGTCAATGAGCTGTTTCACAAGTAGTTTCTGTTCTTATGACGGAGGAGACGACGCAGAATAGGTTCCCACTCTACCTATGTCTCTTAATTTCCTCAAAACTGCCTTTCATCCCGTCTAGGAACCTGGTTAGCCCAGATGAATTGAGTCGCAATTGCCGATACCATCGGCCATCGGCCTTTCCGATACCTGGCACCTGTTGGTTGGGGGATGAGGGGGGGAGGCAGGGGAAGATGAGGATGATGATTTTACTTTCCTATCTCTCCTTGCTCCCTTGCCCCCTTTGAGGTCTAAACCAGCTAAGAGTTTATTCCCCCAATGACACTTTCTAATTGGTTTACTGTTCGGGTTATACCGCTTGCAAAATCCTCGATACTTTCGGGCGCACTCTTCCAAGTTGTTGCCAAGGGTTAAGAATGCTGGATGCCACTGAGTTAAGCCATCGTTGGTTAGCTGGTCGTAGCTGCCGTAGTTGCTGAATTCATAGAAAAATCCTGACCGTATTTTTGCAGCCTTGGGATTTCCGTGAATGTAGCGTAAGGTGTTTAGCACCCGCTGGCGGTCTGAGGCGGGAAAGCCATCACAAAAATATCGCTTCTCTCAGAAGTGTCCCGTGCGGTTGAGCATCCGGTTAAAGCACATGGCGGTATACCAGTTGAGGAAGTGCATGATTTTTGGCAAATCATTGGGTTGAGTCGGTTCAATCAAGTAATGAATATGGTTTGACATGATGCAAACGGCATATAGCTTAAACTTGTATTTCTCAATAGCTTGTTTGATGGCATATAGAAACACCTCCCGGCATTCCCACCGTTGTAGCTTAAATTCTCGGTTGTTACATCAAGTTGTGATGTGGTAAGCATACCCAGGCTGAAGGTTTCTTGGTTTTCTAGGCATTGCTATGAGAGAGTGTGAGTTGTACTGATAACTTGAGATACTTAAACCTTACTGGTTAAAAATCATCAATACATCACTAATTCTCACTAACAAACAAAGGAAAATCAATAATCTAAAAATCCAAAGAACCCATGAAAATACCCCAAATCAAACCTCATTTCCGCATCGAAATTGTTGAACCCAAAAACGTCTATTTACTGAGTGAATATGCCACCTACGCCCTAACAGGTAGCCTTTATTGCCAAATTATTCCTCTGCTCAACGGTCAGTACACATTAGAGGAAATTATTCGGAAGTTAGATGGGCAAGTCGTACCCGAACATATTGAATACGTCCTCGATCGCCTCGATGCCAAAGGCTATCTCACAGATGCCGCCCACAGCCTCACCCAGGAAACTGCTGCATTTTGGAGCCTGCTGGGTGTAGACCCGCAAGCAGTGAGCGATCAATTACTTAATACCCAAGTATTAATTACCACAGTTGGAGCCGTTGATGCACAACCCTTGGTTGAGTCATTACAGGCACTCCAAATTCCAGTGCAAGGGTGGCAACAAGACTCACCCAAGCCCGATTCGGCTTCTCTACTGGTAGTCTTGACAGATGATTATCTGCAACCAGAACTAAGTCGCATCAATCAGATGGCACTGCAAAATCAGCAACCCTGGCTGCTGGTCAAACCAATGGGTGGAATGCTGTGGTTTGGTTCCATCTTTGATCCAGGGGAAACGGGATGTTGGGAATGCCTCGCCCATCGGCTCAACGGCAACCGGGAAGTAGAAGCCTCCATTTTGCGGCAGCAGAAACAACAGCAGGGTATGAGCAATACTGTTGGGTTAACCTCTCCCCCAACCCCTCTCCTACGAGGAGAGGGGAGTAGGACTCCCCCCTTCCCTAGTAGGGAAGGGGAGCTAGGGGGGTTAGGCATTGAAGAAATCGGGTGTTTACCAACAGCAGTTGCCGGGTTGCCTTCGACAGTGCAAACGGCGATCGGATTAACCACCACCGAAATTGCGAAATGGTTGGTTAACCAGTGCCTCCCAGAATCAAAAATTCAGACATTAGCTGGGAAAATCATCACGCTGGATCAGACGAATTTCACCCAGAAAACCCACACGCTCACCAAACGCCCTCAATGTCCGTCCTGTGGGAATCCTGATTTAGTCAGCCAACAGGTCAAAAGTGCGATCGGACTCACCAGCCGCAAAAAGCTGTTTACTCAAGATGGCGGACATCGCGCCTTTACGCCAGAACAAATCTTGAAACGCTATGAGCATTTAATCAGCCCCATTACCGGAGTCGTCAGCCAACTCGTGCGGGTTTCTGACCCCAATAATCCCCTCGTCCATACCTACCGCGCCACCCATGCCTTCGGTACTTCTTCCAGCCTGAATAAGTTGCGAAAATCCCTGGGACACAAAAGCCGCGGTAAAGGTAAAAGTGATCGTCAATCTCAAGCCAGCGGATTCTGTGAAGCGATCGAACGCTATTCTGGCATCTATCAAGGCGACGAACCTCGTATAAGTTCTAAGTTAGCTGAGTTGGGCGATCGGGCTATTCATCCACAAAAGTGTTTGCTGTTTAGCGATACTCAATATCAAAATCGGGAGGAATTGAATCAAAAGGCAATTGTAGACCACGATTGGATTCCAAAACCCTTTGACGAAACGCAGGCGATCGATTGGACTCCCGTATGGTCATTAACTGAGCAACGGCACAAATATCTGCCCACTGCCTTTTGTTACTACGATTACAAACTTCCTAAAGAACACCGCTTCTGTTCTGCCGACTCCAACGGCAATGCAGCCGGAGGAACCCTAGAAGATGCGATTTTACAGGGCTTTTTGGAACTGGTAGAGCGGGATAGCGTCGCCATCTGGTGGTACAACCGCCTTTCTCGCCCCAGTGTAGACTTGGCGAGTATCAACGAACCTTACTTATTAGATTTACAGAATTGGTATCGCAGCCAGCAGCGCGAACTTTGGGTACTCGATTTAACCACAGACTTGAATATTCCCGCCTTTACTGCCGTTTCTCGCTATATCGGCGGCGGTGACGAACGCATCATCGCCGGATACGGAGCGCATTTCGACCCGAAAATTGCCATTTTGCGAGCTGTTACCGAAGTCAATCAAATTGGATTTGCTGTAGACCAACAGGATTATTCAACTGCTTCAGACTCTGCCTTGTATCATTGGTTTACAAAAGCAACCTTAGCCAATCAACCTTATCTTGCGCCTTGCACTCAGCAACCTGCGAAAATATATTCAGATTACCCGCAGCAATGGAGTGATGATATCGAGCAAGATGTCCTAACCTGCGTGGAAGTCGCCAGACGTGCGGGGCTAGAAATGCTGGTACTCAACCAAACCCGCCCCGATATTGGCTTGCCTGTGGTTAAAGCGATCGTCCCTGGCTTGCGCCACTTCTGGTCAAGATTTGGGGCGGGACGGCTGTATGATGTGCCTGTGAAACTCGGATGGCTGACTACGCCTTTGAGCGAAGACCAAATGAACCCGATGCCAATGGTATTTTAATAATGTCCGATTTCTTCACCCTTTCCTTCCGCCCTGACATCGCCCTCACTGTTGAAAGCGAGCGACTGATACTGCGATCACCTCAGCACTGCCTGACATTGGAACATCCTCAGCCAGGATTGAGAACTGCCTTAGAACGTCTCAAGGATTCCAGCCAAACTTTTTCCCAACTCCAAGCTGTGATTGCCGAATTAGATGGCATCGAAGCTAGTCTCAACTTTGAGTTTGAGTTGCAGAAGCTAATTAGCCTCGGCTGGATAAGTCATTCCGTTTTACCATTAGCAACTGCCATTGCCATTGCAGAAAATTATCAATTTGTTGTTCCGCTTTTTGATGAGGAACAGCCTTTAATGCTGTCTCGGTTTGCCTTTCTGTGGCAAGAAAAACAACAGTTTGTTTTAGAATCTCCCCTTTCCCAAGCAAAAATTATTCTGCTAGATTGGCGGGCGACAGCCCTAATCGGAAAACTGGCTAAAGTTGATTCGCAATTCACCTTCTTAACTTTAGCTGATGGGCTGATTGATGCAGAGATAGCAAGAGCGTTCATGCAGTTGCTCATCGCAACCAAAATGATCCAGCTAGAACCGGAAAGCAAAGCCTTAGCCGAATGGCAATTTCATAACTTGCTGTTTCACCGCCAAACTCGTTTACAACGATTAGACGAGCCGCCTAAAACGGAAATTCCTCAATTTGAGAATAGCGAGCGCTCGCACTTTGTCAAATCGCCCATGAGTGACCGAGTAATTTCCTTAGAGAAACCTAACCTAGAAGTGTTAGCTCAAACAGATATTTCGCTCACCCAAGCGATTGAATCCAGACAATCAATTCGGGAATACAGCAACCAGCCGATTACATTATCTCAATTAGGAGAATTTCTCTATCGCTGTGCGCGAGTCAAAGAGGTTTACATTCCTGAAGACGATCCGATGAATATTGGAGAAGTGACGAAACGCCCGTATCCCTGCGGCGGGGCATTGTACGAACTGGAGATTTATCCAGTAGTAAATCGCTGTCAAGGGCTGGATGCAGGACTGTACCACTATCAACCCCTCGCGCACCGATTGCACCAGCTTGCCGAACAAAATCCAGATGTGGAAGCTTTACTCTATGATGCCTGGAAATCAACTGGACAACAAGATATTCCGCAAGTGTTACTGATTGTTACTGCTAGATTTGGCCGATTGTTCTGGAAATACCATGCGATCGGTTACGGTCTAATTTTGAAGCATATCGGGGTTTTGTATCAAACATTTTATCTCGTCGCGACAGCGATGAAGTTAGCCCCCACTGCGATCGGTGCAGGTAACTCCCAACTGTTTGACAAAATCGCCCATCTTAACGAACATGAAGAGTCCTCAGTGGGAGAATTTATGCTAGGCTCACTCAAACAATAAAAACCCTTATTTATCATACTTCCTCAATAAATTATTAAACCTCTAGATTCCTATGCCTGACTTAATTGCAATTCCCGGTTTTGCCGAACTTCAAGCCATCACACGCGGCGATTCCCGCATCAAAATAGCTGTTTTGGATGGCCCCGCCGACCTCGAACGCGCTTGTTTTGTTGGCGCAAACTTGAGTAGAATTAAACCATTTTGGCAACAGACACTAGAGCCAATCGATCCATTCTACATTGAACAGCAACTTAAAATAAATGCCCTTAAAGACAAGAAAAAGGCTTTAAAAAAAGCTTTGAAGCAAAGCGAAAAGGAGAATGCAGATACAGCACCAGCAGCTTCGCAATCCACCGCTGGTGTTACAGCATCGAACTTGATGCGATCGCACGGCTCCTTTAGCACCGTTTTCAATGCTCTGCTAGAAAGCACAGATGCACCAGTAATTGAGCAATATCGCCAGTTAAGTGCCTCCAAGACGCAAAATTTACGGCAAAGAGAAATATCCCCAAATATAAACTATGCTGCCGCCATCAAAGAATTAGAGGCAGAGATTAAAGCTTTAGAAGACACGATTTCCAAAGAAGTGCAAGAGCGTCTAGGTGGTGTATTCCACGCGACTGGCATTTTTTCAGTGATGTTTGGGCAACCTGGTTCCCCGGTAGAGGGAGTAGCTCCCTACTGCACCGCCATTAACATTCCCCTGTTTGAAACAGCAACTAGCGGTGAAGCTCTATCTCCCCTGAACATGACCCATGCTTTTAACTTGGCATTAGAACTGGGGGTGAATATCATTCACTGTGCTGCCTGCCACCCCACCACAACCGGGTTTGCCCACGAAATGATTCAAAAAGCAGTCAAACAATGTCAGGACAATAACATTCTGATTGTTGCGCCCAGTGGCAATGACAAAGGCGAATGGTTTTGCGTTCCGGCTGTTTTACCCAATGTTTTAGCAGCGGGCATGATGAAGGACAATGGACAACCCGCAAACTATAGTAACTGGGGCGGTCAGTATCAGGAACAAGGCATCCTCGCACCGGGCGAAAACATTCTGGCAGCACAACCAGGTACCGATGAACCTGTCCGACAAGAAGGAACCAGTTTAGCCGCTCCCCTAATGACTGGTCTTTCTGCGTTAATGATGAGCGTGCAATTGCAACGCGGCGAACAACCCAACGCCGAAGCAGTGCGGATGGCTTTTCTCAACAGCGCTATTCCTTGCGACCCTCAAGAAGTTGCAGAACCAGAACGCTGTTTGGCTGGTAAATTGAATATTCCTGGTGCTTATCAATTACTAACCGGAGAACCCTTAATCACCATTCAACCTTCTAGCACAATTCATCCAGAAATCGATATGGTAGATAATACGGTAGTGCCTGCGAACAATATTGCCCACCTGGAATTCAATTCCCTGGCAAACTCTGGCACAGTCCAACCCTCCAATACAACAGTTGCCACCCTCACCTCCAGTGAACCCACCGAAGGCATTACCCCCAGCGCCGCCTCAAAACTTGTCTACGCCTTGGGAACAATCGGTTACGACTTCGGCAGCGAAGCCAGACGCGACACCTTTAAACAACTAATGCCCGCAATCGAAATTGACGGCACCATAATTCCCCCTAATCCTTATGATGCCGGTCAAATGGTCGATTATCTCTCACAAAACCCCAGTGAAGCCAAAGCCTTAATTTGGACGCTCAATCAAGAACTTAACCCCATTTACGCCTTAGAACCCAGACAGGGTTTTGCTGCCGATGTCTACGAAAGATTAATCCTGATGTTAGCGGGACAAATTGAACCTGAAGACAGCGATGATTTTGTCGAACGAATCAGCATTCCCGCCAAAACAGCCGATAAAACCGTGCAGCTATTTTCCGGGCAAGAAGTTCCCGTAATTACCTTAATCAATACAAGAGGAATGTACGGTTGGAAAATCAACAATTTAGTCGAAGCAGCTTTGCAAATTGTCGCTCCTCAAGCACCGCAAGCTGATGAAATTGCAATGAGAACATCTCTCACCAGCTTCCTGAATCGAGTTTATTTTGACTTCCAAAATTTAGGGCAAACTTCTAAAGACAGGGCGTTGAACTTTTCTGTTACTAACGCTTTCCAAGCTGCTTCGAGCTTCGCTGAAGCTATTTCAAGAGGAATGCAACTCGATACGATTGAAGTAGAAAAAAGCCCGTTTTGTCGGATTAATAGCGATTGTTGGGATGTGATATTAAAGTTTTTCGATCCAGAAAATAGCCGTAGGGCTAAGAAAGTTTATCGGTTTACAGTTGATGTGAGCGATCGCATTCCTGTGACTATGGGTGAAGTTCGCTCTTGGTCTGTACCAAAATAAATTTGTTGTCAATGACCAACGCCAGATTTCCTGCGTCTATAGAACCCATTTGACATCTTTTCTTAAAAAATAAGGCAGACAAACAAGTCGTCTCACATAACTCAATAGGGCGTTGCTGAATCAAGGTATGATAAACTTATAATGCGAGCGCGGACGCAGAGAATGATTTCTTTGATTTGGATACGGAATTGGAACATCTGCTGTACAGTGACTTTTTATTTGACGTGGAGACATATTAGTCCCGTTAAAAAAGCAAAGCTAAATCTGGCTTGTTTTTTTGGCTCAATCTAGCTTGGCAATGCTGACAATCAAATGCTAGAACGCGCTCGCAAACTTTGTCTGTAATCCTGTAAGAGGGAAGGTTTTGCTCAGCGACACAAAATTGTCTCGATGTCATTTAATTAGGCACTGTACAGATCGCCTTAAAATCTCATATTTTTTCAACCTTCCATCCAGCCTGATTCCCAACTTTGTCGGCTCGGATGAATACAAAAGCCCCCCGCTTGAATAGATCGCCGCTGGGCTTAACTCCGATGAGC
>NZ_JAUBRK010000079.1:0-31692 GCF_036701825.1 Microcoleus sp. MOSTC5
TTCTAAAAATGGTGAATTTATCTCAAAATTTACTCACCACTGATGAACAGTGTTCAATAAGATGCGTTCCCCCTGCACTTGGGCTCAATCCTTACAAAGTATGGGTTTGGGGCGGGTTGTTACCCCCCCAGCGGAAATCCAGGGTTTCAGACTGCGAATTAAAAACTGTCCGGACTATTGCAATAAGATGAGTTACATCTGCAGAATATGAGCCAAAACTGCGCGTAGTGAATCAGAGAGATTGGGAAAGCCGATTGTCAAGGTGAATGAATTTTTGTAAAGGTTTGGGCAAATCGCGAACATTACTGTGGAACAGACCTATATAATAACCAAATTACCCGTCAAGCCAAGACTTTCGATCGAAATAATTAATTAATAGACTCTTTTCACTCATTTTGAAAATAGGCCAAACTTTTGCGTTCGGATACTCAAGATGCCTCTTTTGACTGAACCTACCTTGTAAAAAGGAAAAACTAAAATGCCAAAAAGATCGTTGGAACTCTTCGGCGATGGTCGCGTATACGAAATCAAAGACGACCTAGCTATTAAAGTCACAGAGACTAATGGGCAAGTAAAAGCATTAATTGATGCTTTAAGCTTCAGTGTGGCTAAAACATATCATATTCATCCTCCAGACGAACAACCTCCTGATGTGGTAGAAGGAAGAGGTTCAAAGCATATCAATCAAGAAGGTTTCAAGCTTCTTACTACCTTTGAAGGATGTGAACTCACTGCTTATGATGATGGCGGTGGAGTTTTGACAATTGGTTACGGACACACGGGCGATGATGTTTATCCAGAACTGACTATTAGCCAAACGCAAGCAGAAGAATTGCTGAGGGAAGATTTAGAAAAGTTTGAATCCTATGTTGAGGATGCCGTTGAAGTTGAGATCGATGACAACCAGTTTTCTGCATTGGTTTGCTTCTGTTTCAACGTGGGCCCAGGAACAGAAGGTTTTGGAGGTTCAACTCTTCTGAAGCTATTGAACAACGGGGATTATCAAGGAGCAGCCAATCAGTTTCCTGTGTGGAATAAAGTCAATGGTGAACCCTGGCCAGGGCTGACACGCAGGCGCTTAGCCGAGCAAGCTCTGTTTTTAGGAATGCCTGAAGTTCGGGTTCTCACACTTACCGAGCCAATAATGGAAGGTGAGGATGTGCGTCAAGTGCAAGAAGCGCTGATCGCGGCAGGAATAAATGTTTATGCAGATGGCGTTTTTGGTAAAGACACCGATCGTGCTGTGCGACAGTTTCAACAGCAAAAAGGGCTAACGGCGGATGGTGTTGTCGGTGTCCACACACGTAAAGAATTGGGACTATAAAATCGATTGTGTAACCAATTACACTGACACAATCTAGGAATTTTCACAAGCTCTGTGGAGGTAAGGTGCGGTGTGCATCCCCGACGGATAGAGTTTATGAATCCAGGACTGACCAAATTCAAATAGATTGGATAAAACCATGACTAACTCAAGCGACATTCTATTTAATCAACCTGTAATTATCGAAGCCTGTGAAGAATTTGTCCAACGGGATATGTTGGAACTTAGAGGCAGTTTCCCGGGATTGCTCCAAGATGCCCCCATGTCTTCGACTGCGGTGGTCAATGGCTTATCTCAACAGTTGATTTATCAACTACAACGGATGATGCCAGATGCCTTTGTCAGTTTTGATGAGCTTAATGTAGACTTGCTGGATGCAGCTTTTCCCTACGTACAAACCCCGGCAAAAGAGGCACTTCAGAGAGCCATTCAAGATCGAGGTCAAACGATGCAGGTGAACTCTGCTTACCGCACGATCGCTCAGCAAATGTTATTGTATAACGATCGCTTCAACAACTCTAATCCTGTAGCGCCACCAGGCACCAGCAATCACCAAACAGGGCTAGCGATCGACATTGAAGATGCCAGAGGCTGGGAATCTTATTTGATGCAATATGGCTGGCAGCCATTACCGGGCGATCCGCCTCACTTCGACTACATAAGCGACGGGACGATCGATCTTCGCAGTAACTCAATACTCGCATTTCAGCAGCTTTGGAATCAGAACAACCCGGATGCAAAGATTAGCGAGGATGGCGGCTTTGGCCCCCAAACCGAGGATGCACTTAATCGATCGCCTGCTCAAGGGTTTGCTAAAGCCCCGTGGGATGACAAGCCCAGAACGTTGCGCTTGGCGATGCCCAGAATGGAAGGCTCAGATGTAATCAAGCTTCAGGAAGGCTTGAAAAAGGCTGGCGTTGTAGTTGGGGTTGATGGTGAATTTGGGCCGGCAACAGATACAGCCGTCAAGGAATTTCAGCAGAAAAAAGGTTTGAAGCCCGACGGAATTGTCGCTCTCAAAACCCGCGAACAAATGGCTTGAGGTGTTAGCGCGATCGAGTTCACCAAACCTGGAACAGAACTTCCTCCGCCTTCGGTGGAAGTTCCGTTTATAGCTCAGCTTGTGGGTTTGGGCAGGTTTTGCTTCCAATTGTCACAAATTGCAGTAGCGCTATAATTGGCAATCTTTTTGATAATCAACGTAGCGAGGAGAGTAGCAATAGCAGGAGCAAGTCCCAGTCCAGAGATTAGAACAGGAGTTAACATCCCAGCAGCTTTAGTGTAATTCTGGCCGATCGCTTCATCCAGGATTTTCTGAGTCTGTGGATCGTTTCCGAGGGGTTTGCACATCAGCTCGTAAACTAAGGGGTTTACGCGATCGAACAATCGCTGGCCAGCTTCTAGGAGCTTGAGATCGATCGATGCTCTAGCGGCAACATTCACATCAATAGAATCCAGGGAAGCTGGGTCTATCCCTCTGCTTCCAAGTCCAGCCGCATCATCCCCTATGGCTTGAGCGCGATCGCCAATTTGTGCTGCTAGCTGATCTTCATCAAGTTCCCACAAACTTTCTACAATAACTTCAATTTCTGCCATGATTACTTGTCTCCCGACTATGGTTAACTAGAATATTGCTGATTATCCTTTACCTGCGAAGCTGATGAGTAAAAACCCCTCAATATAGCTTAACGAATGCCTAGCTACACATCGGCAATCTTAACCATTCTTTAAAAAAGTGCGATCGTCCCATAAAACTGCTGCTAAGTATGTAACATTTAAATCGCCAGAAAGTTACTATCGAACCGGAAATAAAGCAAACACAGTTAAATTTGTTGAAGAACTCAAGCAAATCAATCCCACTGGTTATGATAGCTTCACATTCTGTGACTGTGTAAACTTACTTAACGCACATCAAAGATTTTATTGCCAGTTTGGTATACTAAGACTGAACCGTATAGAAATACAAAGACCTTTATCAGTTTAAATAAAAGAACTCTCCTTAAGCAAACAGAAGTAAAAGCTCCAGAAAACCCGACCAATTCCCGAGTTCATGACTAACAACAACACAGTCAAAACAATTTTAATTCTGGCAGCCAATCCCACCAATACCGCTCCCCTGCGATTGGAGCAAGAGATCCGGGAAATTGACGAAGGATTGCGACGGGCAAATAAGCGAGATCAGTATAAATTAGAACAAAAATGGGCCGTGCGTTCCCGTGACTTTTACCGAGCTATTTTAGATTATCAACCCAACATAGTCCACTTTTGCGGACATGGTGCTGGAGCAGATGGAATTGTCCTAGAAGACGATACCGGAAAAATGGCGCTGGTGCAGACAAACGCCCTAGCTAGTATGTTTAAATTGTTTGCCCAGAAAGGTGTAGATTGTGTAATTCTCAATGCTTGTTATTCCGAAGTACAGGCGGAGGCAATTAGCCAATACGTTAATTATGTCATTGGCATGAATCGAGCCGTGGGAGATAAAGCAGCCCTTGCCTTTGCTGTAGGGTTTTATGATGCGATCGCTGCTGGATATACCTTAGAAGAAGCCTACGAGTTAGGTTGCTCGCAGATGATGAGCTTCCGAGAGCAGGAAACTCCTGTTTTCAAAAAAAAGAATTTAATTGATTCTCCGATTGCTCAGGGTGTAATTGCTGTTGAAGATGTGATTCCGCCCAATCCTTACCAAGGATTATCTGCCTTTGGGGAAGAAGATGCCGACTTCTTTTTCGGACAGGAAAAATTTGTCAGTAATTTAGTAGAAGTAACGCACAAACAACCTTTGGTAGCAGTGGTTGGGCCCAGTGGCAGCGGTAAATCTTCTGTGGTGTATGCGGGATTAATTCCCCAATTGCGAACAGAGGGAAGCTGGTTAATTGATTTTTTCCGTCCGGGAAAAGAACCGTTTGTGCAGTTAGCTTTTGCCTTGGTGCGGCAATTAGAACCAGCAGCCGGTGAAACTCAACAATTGCGGGAAGCAGCGGGATTAGCAGGTGATATGCAGCAAGGTAGAATCACCGTGCAGCAGGTGGTATCTCGCATTTTAGAGCGTAATCCTGGTAAACGGTTGTTGTTAGTTGCAGACCAATTTGAAGAATTGTACACCCTTTGTCAGGTCAAGGAAGAACAGGAACGTTTTGCAGATGAGTTGATAGCGGCGATCGCTCAAGAAAATATTACATTGGTTTTGACTTTACGGGCTGATTTTTACGGTTACGTGCTTTCTTATCGTCCGTTACGGGATGCCTTGCAAGAGTATACACCGCAGTTACTCAGTTCGATGAAACGAGAGGAATTACAGGCAGCAATTGAATTACCTGCTCAAAAATTGGAAGTACAGTTAGAACCGCAGTTAACCCAACGCATTCTCGATGATGTGGGGAAAGAACCAGGGAATTTACCCTTATTAGAATTTGCTCTAACTCGCTTGTGGGAAAAGCAAATAAACCGAGATTTAACTCACCAAGCTTATGAGGAAATTGGCGGTGTAAAAAAAGCCATTGCCAATCATGCCGAACAGGTTTATCAAAAACTGAACGAAACCGAGAAAAAGCAGGCGCCGCGCATATTTGTGCAATTAGTGCGTCCGGGGGAAGGGACGGAAGATACTAGGCGCGTTGCTACTCGTGCGGAAGTGGGGGAAGATAACTGGAATTTGGTCAGTTATTTAGCGGGATATCAAGCTCGTTTGGTAGTGACGGGACGGCAAGAACCGGAAGATACGGTAGAGGTAGTGCATGAAGCGTTGATTCGAGAATGGGCAACTTTGCGGGAGTGGATTAATATTAACCGTCAGTTTCGGACTTGGCAAGAACGGCTGAAGGTGGCCCTGCGGGAGTGGAAAAATGATAACCATGACTCTGGGGCTTTGTTGCGCGGTGCCTCGTTGAGTGTGGCAGAAGATTGGTTGCGTAAACGTGCTGATGAAATGACGCAGGAGGAACGAGATTTTATTCAGGTTAGTGTTAAAGAACGGGATAGAGAGAGACAACAGAAGCAACGCAGGCGACAACTGACAATTATGGGGCTAAGTGGCTTTTCGGTGATAGCGTTGGGTTTAGCAGGACTAGCGGGTGTTGGTTGGCGGAGTGCTGCTATCAATGAAATTAATTCTCTGGCTCAATATTCTGATGCGCTTTTGTATTTGGATGGGTCACAAGCTCTCAAAACAAGTTTAAAAGCAGTTGTGCAAATGCAGCGTACACCTTGGGTTGATGCGGATACCCATACTCAGGTAGAACTGTCATTATTAAATACAGTTTCCAATGTGGCAGCACCAAACACCTTGGGCGGACACGCAAACAAGGTTTATGGCGTCAGCTTCAGCCCCGATGGCAAGGTGCTAGCAACTGGCAGTGTTGACAAGATAGTGAAATTGTGGGATACCCGCACTGGTAAAGAAATCAAAACCCTCACCGGGCATACAGACGCGGTTTATGGTGTCAGATTTAGTCCTGATGGTAAGGTGCTGGCAACTGGCAGTTTTGACAGAACAGTGAAACTGTGGGATACCCGCACTGGTAAAGAAATCAAAACCCTCACCGGGCATACAGACAACATTTATGGTGTCAGATTTAGTCCTGATGGTAAGGTGCTGGCTTCTGCTAGTGCTGACACAACAGTAAAATTGTGGGATACCCGCACTGGTAAAGAAATCAAAACCCTCACCGGGCATACAAACGCGGTTTTTGGTATCGACTTTAGCCCCGATGGCAAGGTACTAGCTTCTGCTAGCGCTGACACAACAGTGAAATTGTGGAATACCACTACAGGCAAACAAATCAAAACATTCTCTGGGCATACAGGCGAGGTTTGGGGTGTCAGCTTTAGCCCCGATGGTAAGATGCTAGCTTCTGGCAGCCATGACAAGACAGTGAAACTGTGGGATACCACCACAGGCAAAGAAATCAAAACCTTCTCTGGGCTTAGGCATACAGGCTGGGTTAATAGCGTCAGCTTCAGCCCTGATAGTAAGGTGCTAGCTTCTGGCAGTGGTGACAGAACAGTGAAATTGTGGAATACAGTCACAGGCAAAGCAATTAAAACCCTCACTGGGCACACAAACGCGGTTAGTAGCGTCAGCTTCAGTCCTGATAGTAAGGTTCTGGCTTCTGGCAGTAGTGACAGAACAGCAAAATTGTGGAATACAGCCACAGGCAAACAAATCAAAACTCTCACTGGTCATACAGACGAGGTTCTAAGCGTCAGCTTCAGCCCTGATAGTAAGGTTCTGGCTTCTGGCAGTAGTGACAGAACAGTGAAATTGTGGAATACACTCACAGGCAAACAAATCAAAATCCTTACTAGGCATACAAACCCGGTTAGTAGCGTCAGCTTCAGCCCTGATGGTAAGGTTCTGGCTTCTAGTAGTAGTGACAAGACAGTAAAACTTTGGAATAGCACCACTGGCAAACAAATCAAAACTCTCAGTGGTCATACAAACCCGGTTAGTAGCATCAGCTTCAGCCCTGATGGTAAGGTTCTGGCTTCTGGCAGTAGTGACAAGACAGTAAAACTTTGGGATAGCACCACTGGCAAACAAATCAAAACTCTCACTGGTCATACAGACGAGGTTTTTAGCATCAGCTTTAGCCCTGATGGCAAGCTGTTAGCTTCTGGTAGTCGTGACAAGACAGTAAAACTTTGGGATAGCACCACTGGCAAACAAATCAAAACCTTCTCTGGACACACAAACGCAGTTTTGGACGTTAGCTTCAGTCGCGATGGTAAACTGTTAGCTTCTGGCAGTGGTGACAACACAGTGAAACTGTGGGATACCACTACAGGTAAGGAAATTAAAACCCTCACCGGACATACCGCCGAGGTTGTGGGCGTTAGCTTCAGCCCCGATAACAAGCTATTGGCTTCTGGAAGTCATGACAACACCGCAAAACTGTGGGATACCAGCACAGGAAAGGAAATTAAAACCCTTAGTGAGTATACAAACTGGGTTAATAGCGTCAGTTTCAGTCCCGATAGTAAGCTGCTTGCAACTGGTAGTAGTGACAACAAGGTAAGACTGTGGCGGTTAGATTTTGATTATTTAGTCAAAGAAGGATGCAATTTTATAGAGAATTACCTAATACCTAATCCTAATGATGAAGATGCCCTGGAAATTGACAGAAATTTATGCAAAAAGCTTTGATAATTTTAGATTTAAAACTGCATAAAAAACTTCTACTTCACTCCCATATAAAAATCCAACTTTTCCCAAACCCCTTACCCACCAAAAACCATGACAAACCAAACCCCCAACTTCTACGCCCTCCTCATCGGCATCAATTTCTACTTCCCCCATCGTTTACCAGAAGGTAACTACTACAAAAACCTGCGAGGATGCGTTCAAGATATCAACCACGTCGAAACCTATTTAAAAGACACCTTCAACCTCACACCAGATCAAATTATTAAACTCACCGCGACTGCTTCCGACAATCCCAACCAACCGCAAGAACCCCCGGAACTCCTACCAACTTATGAAAATATCGTCGCCAAATTCAAAGAACTAACCGCCAAAGCCCAACCTCAAGACCGAGTATATATTCACTACTCCGGTCACGGCGGACGGGCGAAAACAATTTTTGAAAGCCTCAAGGGTTCTATGGGTTTAGATGAAGCCTTAGTTCCCTGCGATATCGGTCAACCAAACTCACGCTATTTGCGCGATTTGGAATTTGCCAAACTCCTGGAAGAAATGGTGGCAAAAGAGTTAGTTGTAACCCTGGTACTCGATAGCTGTCATTCCGGTGGCGCAACCAGAGATATAGAAACAGATGACTGGAGTATACGCAAGGGCGGTTTTATTGACACCACTTCCCGACATACAGATAGTTTAGTTGCACCACTTCAGGAACTAGCACAAAATTGGCAAGCTTCAACAGAAAATAGTCGCAATATTACCGTCGTCAATGGTTTATTACCAGAACCGAAAGGTTATACCTTAATAGCAGCTTGCCGAGATAATGAATTGGCTATTGAAAAGATTTTTGAAGGGACGGAACGCAACGGCGCTTTAACTTATTATTTACTAAAAGCTTTGCGAGAATACGGGACAGAGATTCCTGTTAACAACTTATACGATCGCATTTCTAATCTAGTTCACAATGACTTTGACCGACAAACACCGATGTTGATAGGCGAGACAAATCGCACTTTTTTGGGCGGTCAATCTGTCTCCTTCACTCCGGGCGCATCCCTTCTCCGTAGTGTACCTGTTACGCGCACTACCCGCACCGTGCCAGTGATGAAAATAGATATTACAAAAAACCGAGTCCAATTGCAAATGGGTGAAGCTAGCGTCCTTAAAAAAGGGGCAGAATTCGATATCTTTCGATTCGGGACGTGGAATTTTGAGGACAGCGAACAGCGAATTGCTACGGTTAAAGTAGTAGAATTGGGAGCATCCGACTGTTGGGCCGAAGTAACGGGGTTACACAACGAATTTACAACCAGAGAACTCACTCCTAAATTAAGAGAAGGAATAATTGAAATTGGTTCCCCGGCTGTCTATTTGAGTCCAGGGTGGAAACAAATTCGGAAAGTTCGGGTTATTCTGCCTGACCCGTTACCGCAAATTTCTGGTGTAAATGTGGCAATGCTGCCAGATATCCTCAAAGCAAAAAAAGAGCAAGTTGAAGGTCATCGCTGGATAGAATTCTGTTCGGAAGCAGAGAAAGAGGAGAATGTGGATTATTTTGTTTCCCTAAATTCAGAAGGAGAATATTGGATTTTGGATGCGAATAAAGAACCTATCAAAAATCTTCTGTTTCCGATCGAAGTAGATGAACCTGAAGCTGCCAAAAAGCTAATCGATCGCTTAATCCATGTTGCCAGATATGAGACTATTTTGGATCTGGATAATGAGGATGCTTTTGCTCGGTTAAATGGCAAACTTAAGGTGGAGGTGATTAAATCAGTAAAACGCGAACAGGTAGTTTTGAATGCTGATGGTAATGTTCCTGTATTGGAAGTAGGCGAACGGGGGGTTGTCTTGCGAATTCACAATGAATCCAATCGCACTTTAAATATTTCTGCGTTGATACTTCAGGCGGATTTGAGTATTGTCAAATCCTATCCTAAAGGTGCGCCTTATGAAGTTGTAGATCGTGGACAATACAGAGAAACTCGCTTAGACATGGAATTACCAAAAAATTATCAGGAAGGGGTAGATGTCATTAAAGTATTTGCGACAGTGGATGCAACGAATTTTCAATTCTTAGAATTGCCATCCTTAGATCAATCTCGGAAAGGATTTGGGAATCAAAAACCGAAGAATGCGTTGGAACAATTATTGTCAGCAGTTGTGGATGAAGATAACCCGCAGCGCAATATTAGGGTGGTGACTGATGCGAGTGAGGAATGGACGACGGAAAAGGTGGAAGTGGTGGTGAAAAAAATGTAGTGCGCGCATTTTGCTGGCTGTTTTTGCCTAGTCCTTTTTGATTGACTTTTGGTTGAGGTAATCAGAACACATCTGTTTATCCTCTGCTGTCACTTTCGGGTTGTTTTTGAGATAATCACTGACTGACTCGCAGCCTAATGCCATCAGTTTATCGAAATCCCAAGTCCACAGTTTGATGGTGTTGTCGGCGCTAGCAGAAGCCAAAGTCTTGCCATCGGCACTAAAGGTAACGCTATTGACCCGATCGCTATGTCCGGTGAGAGTCGCGAGAGGTTTTTGGGTTTGCAGGTTCCACAGTTTGATCGTCTTGTCATAGCTTGCAGAAGCCAATGTCTTGCCATCTGGACTAAAGGCGACGCTATTGACCCCATTGCTATGCCCGGTGAGGGTGGCGATGGATTTTTGGATTTGCAGGTTCCATAGTTTGATGGTGTTGTCACCGCTAGCAGAAGCCAAGGTCAAGCCATCGGGACTAAATGCAATGCTATTGACCTGATCGCTATGCCCGGTGAGGGTTCTGATGGTTTTTTGGGTTTGCAGGTTCCAGAGTTTGATGGTTTTGTCATTGCTAGCAGAAGCCAATGTCTTGCCATCGGGACTCCATGCGACGCTATTGACCCCATAGCTATGCCCAGTCAGAGCTTTGATGTTTTTTTGGGTTTGCAGGTTCCACAGTTTGATGGTCTTGCCACCGCTAGTAGAAGCCAATGTCTTGCCATCGGGACTCCATGCGACGCTATTGACAAAACTGCTATGCCCAGTGAGGGTGGCAATGGCTTCTTTGGTTTGCAGGTTCCACAGTTTGATGGTCTTGTCGGCGCTAGCAGAAGCCAATGTCTTGCCATCGGGACTCCATGCGACGCTATTGACAAAACTGCTATGCCCAGTGAGGGTGGTGATGGGTTTTTGAGTTTGCAGGTTCCACAGTTTGATGGTGTTGTCACCGCTAGCAGCAGCCAAGGTCAAGCCATTTGGACTAATCGCGACGCTATTGACCGCACTGCTATACCTAGTCAGGGTTTTGATATTTTTTTGGGTTGGCAGATTCCACAGTTTGATCGTGTTGTCACCGCTTGCAGAAGCCAATGTCTTGCCATCGGGACTCCATGCGACGCTATTGACAAAACTGCTATGCCCAGTGAGAGTGGCAATGGCTTCTTTGGTTTGCAGGTTCCACAGTTTGATGGTCTTGTCGGCGCCAGCAGAAGCCAATGTCTTGCCATCGGGACTCCATGCGACGCTATTGACAAAACTGCTATGCCCAGTGAGGGTTTTGATGGGTTTTTGAGTTTGCAGGTTCCACAGTTTGATGGTGTTGTCAGCGTTAGCAGCAGCCAATGTCTTGCCATCGGGACTCCATGCGACGCTATTGACAAAACTGCTATCCCCGTTGAAAGTCGCGAGTTCTTTTTGGGTTTGTAGGTTCCACAGTTTGATGGTCTTGTCAGCGCTAGCAGCAGCCAAGGTCAAGCCATCTGGACTAAAGGCGACGTTATTGACTGCACTGCTATGTCCTCTGAGGGTTTTGATGTTTTTTTGGGTTTGCAGGTTCCACAGTTTGATGGTGTTGTCAGCGCTTGCAGAAGCCAGGGTTTTGCCATCTGGACTAAAAGCGATGCTAGTGACCTCATTCCTATGTCCAGTGAGGGTAGCAATGGGTTTTCCGGTTTGCAGGTTCCACAGTTTGATGGTGTTGTCAGCGCTTGCAGAAGCCAATGTCTTGCCATCTGGACTAAAAGCGACGCTTCTGACCAAAAGGCTATGCCCAGTCAGGGTAGCAATGGGTTTTCCGGTTTGCAGGTTCCACAGTTTGATGGTGTTGTCACCGCTAGCAGAAGCCAATGTCTTGCCATCTGGACTAAAAGCGACGCTAAATACGGAATTGCTATATCCTTCTAAACTATTACGCTCTTTTACTTCGGAAACTGCTTGTTGCAGCGCACCCATCACTTGTCCTTTGATGTCTTTTGTCGTGTCGGCTGAAGCATCTAGTTGTTTAAATCCTTGCCCTGCCTTCAATGCTTCCAGCAGTGCTTGAAATGTCAGTCCAGAAATAAATGATTGATTGGAAAAAGCACTTTCCTGGATGGTATTTGATAAATTATTAGCTTGAGTGACTTGCTTCCCCGCAAAAACAGTTGCCCCAGTTGCAATTAAGATAGCCGCCACAGCAAAAAGAGAGGTTCCAATTGTAATCCATCGTGCCTTTTGCTGTGCCTTGGTTAGCGTCTGATTCGCTTCAGTCAAAATTTGATTAGCTTGTCTCTGAGCTTCAAATTTTCGTTCAAATTCCCGTTGTTGTAATTCCCGACTGGCATTTAAAAAATGATAATCAAAATCGCTCAAACTTTTGCCGACTGCCCAAGTTTGAGCATCTTGCAACGCCTGACCCCGCAACAGTCGCGATTCATCTTGGCAATCAGAATCTTGCCAAGCTTTAAAACTTTCGCTGTATGGACGGAGATCAGCTAATTGTTTTTCTATCCAATCAGCATTAAAAACACATTTATAAATTTGGTTATAGACTTTAAGTTTAGCAGATTTTTTTACTACCAAACCTGTTAAACGTAGTTCCATTTGTTCGGGACTATCATCAGCCGCAATCTCATACTCTTGCAAAATTTGCTGATATAGTCCCAGCAACCGACTAGCAAGTTGTTTGCTGTGTAAAATGCGATCTCGAATCGTCTTTAAATGTTCTGGCTCATCTTGTGCTTCCCAATTTTCAATCACCTTTTCCCTGACTATATTTTCTACCGAATCAGCCGTATTTTGGATTGATGTAGAGTTAGTATAAGGGAAAAGTAATTTACAAACTTTCTGGGTTAAAAATGGCTGTCCGCCAGTCCAAGATAATACTGCTTCCAGCAAAGCTTGAGAATTTTCTTCTAGAGTTTCTAACCCGGCTGCTAAAGGTTGTGCTTCTGCTAATTGAAACCCCGTTAACTCAATCGCCCGCCCAATATTAAAAGGAGTGCGAAGGTAATTACTAATCAAATCAGAAGGTGTTGCTACTCCAATCAAAGCAAAGGTTAGGCGATTATATTTTGGTTTATCTGCACGCTGGTTAAAACAATCGCGAATAACGGCAAAAAAATCATCTATATTAAATGATAAAGCCAATACACTATCAATTTCATCAATAAATATCACGATATATTTATCGATTAATTCCAGCAATACTTCTCCGATAAACTTGCTGAAGCGTTGGACAGGAGACATCAATTCATTGCTTGTCCACCATTCATAAGAATCAAAATGATTGTAAAGTTCAAAACTGTTTACTAGGGAGTCAATAATTCCAAAATACCACTCTTTAGGAGTAATATCTGACGTGCCAATTGACGTGATATCAACAGCAGCACAGGCATATCTTTCTTGCTGCAATCTTGCCATTGTCTGCACCCGCAAGCTAGATTTTCCCATCTGTCGCGAGTTGAGGACGTAACAAAATTCTCCCGCCTTTAATCCCTCATAAAAATCTCGGTCAGCTTGTCTCCTAACATAAGTAGGCGCATCAATTGGTAAGCTACCACCTACTTGATATTCGTAATTTAAATCGGGTTTGCCATTCATTAACGAACTCCTAAGCGGTCTTTAAAATATAGGCGGCAGAGATTGCACAGAGGAATCACATCATTACCTCGCAACTTCACTAAACCCCAACTGCGAAGTTTAAACGCTAGATTGGCTTCTAATCGTACCGGAACCGAACTAGCAACTACTTGTTTCATTGCTGCTTCCAAATTTGGATCTGCAGTGAGATTAATTAAATGATGGCGTAAATGATCGCCGTAAATTCCTTCTTCAGTAGGCGCAATCTGTAAAAATTCCTCTAAGGTTAAATAACCGCGAGCAATTTCATAAAGGGCTTTTCTTAACAGGTAGGGATGCCCATCTACCATGCCAATTAATTGTTCTATTTTGCGAGCAGGCCAATTCAGTTGATGTTTTCGTACTAAATCAACAATTTGTTGATGGTTAAATTCTGGTAGCTCAATTGGTAAACCTACATTAAAAGGCGACTGGTTGATATTCAGGGGAATATAAACTTCTTTGGAATAGGAAATTACTAAACGTAGTTTTTTCCAAGCTGGTTCGTTTTTTCCTTTTTCGTGCCACGCCCGCAGTAAACCAAAGAATTCCTGCGCTATTTGGGGATATTGAAAAACTCGATCGACTTCATCTAATCCTAACGTTAATGGTGTATTAATTGTTGCTAACAGGTAGCGCTGAAAATAGTTGCCGCATTTTTGTTTGCTACCCATGCCTTGTTTCCAGTAGTCCGCTACTCGGTATTCTAAATTTAACTCATTGGTAATCTCACCACAAAACCATTGCAACAACTGATCGAGATTACTAATAAAATTACCATCAGCAGATTGAAAGTTTAAATAGGCAGTTTGATGTCCCTGTTCTCTTGAATGGTGTAAAATGCGCTGTAATAAAGAAGTTTTACCCATTTTACGGGGTGCTTTCACTCGAATCAAAGCGCCAGGTTTGGCAATAGTTTGGTAGCAGTCCGATTCAATGGGAGGACGCTCGATATATAGGGGTGAATCTAAACTAACAGAACCTTCTGGGTTATCTAAATTGAGGAGAGGAACAGGTGGTGAGGGGAGCGATGATCCCACATTTGCCACCGCAGGCGACGACTCCTCAAGTATATCGCTAACGGGAGCATAATAAAAATCAGACTTCTTTTTCAGTACCGGAGTCAATTCTTCGGGAATACCTGCCATGCTGATACTGACACAGCCAAGCTTATAGGCAAATTCTATAGATTTCCCCGCGCCTAATGCGTCGTAAAAACCCACGGCGAATTCCCGTGCAGCATTATCTCCAACGGCTTTGTTCATACCAATAACATATGGTATATGACGTGCGATCGCATTTGCTTGCACTTCTGAATAACAGGCATTCAGCACGACGCATTCAACCTGATCCATAAATACTTCAAATAAGGCTGCTAAGGCTTGTACGCTTACCAACTTGATCAGCCCGGTTTCATCTTCTAAAGCTAAACCATCCTCTCCTGCACCATGCCCCGAGAAGTGAACGATCTGCGGATTATAATCTAATACTGCCCGCCGCATATTCGTGTGCGTTACTGCCCATTCTTGCTCCAGTTGGAACTTGTCACGCTTTTTACAGCGTTGCAACGCATCTGAAATTTCCTGAACCTCTTTACCTAAGCGCAGGGGAGTGGAGTTTTTGGGGTTCGCTGCTAAAAACAAGATCGTTTTTTTCTTTCTTGGGGAACTACTCATAAATCCGAATTTGACTAAAGGTGATTTGCTATTACTCCGTTTCCGCCCCAAGAATATCTAGTGAAGAGGACAAGGCTTTGATGCCGGCTTTTATATATCTTCGCTCGCGCTCGCCCATACAAGATATTATTGTTTTTTCATGCCGATCTACTTACTAGATTAAGTTTACTAGCTCTACGGGAATATACTGTATCATGTCACGTAAATTAACCATAATTATTGTAGCGGCGGGTTCACGCGCGATCGGCAATATCAGCCATAACTCCCGTAAACCCGATTCTAGTGAGAACTTTTACCCTCGAAAATCTCCCAAAGCTTTCAATGCAAATTGTGGCAAAGCTAACATCCTGCGCCACCGCCAAGGTTCTTGATAAAGCCGGTACAACCATTCTAAATGATTGTCGCAAAACCAAGCCGGCGCGCGGGTTTTTGTTCCCGCCCAAATATCGAAACTGCCGCCTACTCCCACCCAAATTGACTGAGGACACAGGTGTCGGTGTTCGGCAATCCAAAACTCTTGGCGAGGCACTCCCAAGCCGACAAAAATTAGTTTTGGTTGCATTTGTTTGAGGCTTTCACGGAAGTCTTTCTCTTCATCTGCGGAAAGATAACCGTGTTGAGAAGCAATCGACAATCCGTTAACCTTTTGCTGCCAAGTTTTGGCCGCCGCAGCCGCCACTCCGGGGGAACCTCCAAAGAAAAATACTGGTTCCGAATCCGGCAATTTTCCGGCTTCTTGCAGCAGCGATTCTGCTAATTCAATCCCCGGATAGCGCTGCGCCGGTTTGCCGCGCATCCGCAAGTACAGCACCACTCCCGAACCGTCGGGAATCACCAGTTCCGCTTTGCGGATTACATCCGCTAAAGCCGGATTTTGCTCGGCTTGCATCGCCATTTCAGCATTCAAAGTCACGACGTGACTTCCCAACCCTTGATGCAGGCGCTGCATCAGCCAACCTGCATAATCATCTAATATGTGAACTGGTAGTCCCAGCACTGAAAATTGCGGCTGCGATCGATCCATATTTTTTTCTTTGAGATTCCTACACACCTAGTTATTTAAATTAGCTTAGATTGGCGATCGATGCTAGACTACTTTTGGACGCAAAAAACCCGGTTTGTGCCACAAAGATTCTGTTAAGTCATCATTCCGTGGCCTAGAAACCGGGTTTTTTGTACGCGGCGCGCAAGTCCATTAGAGTTAGGCTGCCAAGTGCGATCGAGCATTAGTGTTCAATTTTTTTGACAGAGCCGTCAGCGTACCATTCCATCGGTACTAGCTCAATTTTACCATTAATTTTCACTGTAGAGTAGACAATTTTTACGAAAGGAACGGTGTTGTTATTGTTGTTGCGGCTAGACATGGCAATCACCTTTTTGTGTTTGCAAAACTTGAGAAATAATCTGAACTCTGATATATTTAAAAGTCTATTCACCGCAATTCGGCTCGCATCAGGAAAAACAAGGAAAACGAAATGGCGATCGCAACAACTCAGCGACAAACGAGGTTAGATTATTACTACCAACAAATCAAAACCGTCATTCTCAAGCGTCAGAACCCAATTACGGGTTTGCTGCCGGCGAGTACCGCCGTTAACGCCCACGGCGACTACACCGATGCTTGGGTGCGCGACAACGTGTACAGCATTCTTGCAGTTTGGGGTTTGGGTTTAGCTTACCGCAAAATTGATGGCGATCGCGGCAGAACATTTGAACTAGAACACGGCACAGTCAAACTGATGCGCGGCTTGCTGTTTGCGATGATGCAGCAATCGAGCAAAGTAGAATATTTTAAAAATACTCAATCGCCGCTAGATGCCCTGCACGCTAAATATAATACTCAAACTGGAAGTATTGTTGTTGGTGATGACAAGTGGGGACATTTACAGTTAGACGCTACATCTATATTCTTATTAATTCTTGCTCAAATGACGGCTTCCGGGCTGCACGTAATTTTTACAATTGATGAAGTCAATTTCGTGCAGAATTTAGTTTACTACATCGGTAGAGCCTACCGCACGCCGGATTACGGAATTTGGGAAAGAGGCCATAAAATCAATCGCGGCAATGCAGAATTGAACGCCAGTTCAGTTGGCATGGCAAAAGCAGCACTGGAAGCAATAAATGGGTTGGATTTGTTCGGAATTAAAGGTTCTCAAGCATCTGTTATTCACGTTTTGCCAGACGAAATTGCCAGGAGTCGCATAACTTTGGAATCGCTTTTGCCTCGCGAATCTAGTTCAAAAGAAGTAGATGCCGCTTTATTGAGTGTGATTAGTTTTCCGGCTTTTGCTGTTGAAGACCGAGAATTAATAGAACGGACTCGGAATAAAATTATTGACAAGTTGCAAGGAAAATACGGCTGCAAGCGGTTTCTGCGGGACGGACACCAAACAGTGTTGGAAGATGCCGATCGCCTGCACTACGAACCCACAGAATTAAGGCAGTTCGAGCACATTGAATGCGAGTGGCCGCTATTTTTCACTTATTTATTTTTGGACGGCATATTTCAGGGAAATCAAGCCCAAGTGCAAGAGTACCAGCAGCGTTTGGAATCTCTAGCAGTCGATCGCTCTGGTTTGCCACTGCTACCAGAGTTGTACTACGTCCCCGCCGAAAATATAGAAGCAGAAAAGTTAAATCCCAGCAGCCAGCAGCGCTTGCCCAATGAAAATATTCCCCTAGTTTGGGCGCAAAGTTTGTATTTTCTCGGCCAATTGCTAAATGAAGGATTAATCGCAGTTGGCGACATCGACCCGCTGGGAAGGCACTTATCAGTGGGCCAACACAGAGAACCTTTAGTGCAAATTGCACTGTTAGCTGAAGACGAAGATTTGCAAGCAGAATTAGCCGCTAACGGCATTGCCGCGCAAACCCCAAAACAGGTAGAACCAATTCAAGTCCGCCAGACTAAAGAATTATCAGCTATTTACACGCAAATTGGACGCAACGACCCATTAGGTTTAACCGGGCGCCCCGTGCGCCGTCTGCGGAGTTTAACCACTTCTCGGGTGTTTAAAATTCGCGAAGAAGCGATCGTATTTCTCCCCTCATTTTTGGACAGACAAGAATTTTACCTAACTCTAGACTACCATTTCCTAGTATCTAAAATCAAAAGCGAAATAGCTCACATTCACCGCCACTGGTATCAGTTGGGACGCCCCACGGTAACGCTGATGCTGACTCACACGATGCTGGAAACCGGCCGGGAAGCGTTGTTAGAATTAATGAAGGAATTCCGGGATGGACACTGTAACAACACGCCAGTTAAACTCGGAAATCTTAAGCAGTTAATGCTGACTGCTGGCACCGAAAGAATTGATTTCATGCACGATTTTGAATTTACCGAATCTCCGGTGACAGGTGCAGTAGAAACGCGCAGCTATCTAACTTACAATCCTGAAAAAACTTGGCCTTTGGGTCACACGCAAGAATTTAAATTAGAGTGCGAAACTAATACTCAATTCTTGCTAACTAGCCTGCGCGATTCAGAAAATTTGTACGAACAAATTGAGTTGCTGCACACGTTAGTTCGCCTCAAAGGATTAAATTTTGATACCGGATTTGGAGGTGCGGCAGAAACAGTACAAGTTGTGGATTTACTTAACGAAGTTTATACAAAAGCTGGAGAAAGTTCGCAATCGAAAATCCAATGGGCTGTCATCCGCCATGCCGCAGGTTTGCTGGACAAAGTTGATATCAGCTTGTCCGATGCGGTGACAGATATTTTGGTGCGGCAAAAACAGATTGCTGTGGGGAAAGCCTACAGCGAAGATTCGATAATTTCGCGGCCGGGTTCTTATACGGAAGTAATGGAAAAAATTCGCGGTTTCTGCGGAGAAGACATTCGCGATCGAGTTCTCACCCAAGAAATTCTAATTTACCTCAGCGTCCTCATTAAAGCAGAACCACACTTATTTAAAGGTCTGCTGACACTGAGAGTTAGCTACTTTATTCTGCTGTTAACAAGCGAATTAGCCCGCGAATTAGGAGTGACGCAGAATGAAGCTTACGAACATTTAATGCAGCTAAGCCCTTTTGAAATCAAAAATCGCCTGCGCCAAGTGTTGACAGAATACGAGGAAATGAATCAAATCCTCAAACAGCAAGAATCCCTGCGTGTGAAACAGCCGGAAAAAGATATTGAATGGGTAGTAGCGCCAGTTTCCGAAGAACCGCAAATGCCTGCGGGAGGATGGCGGCGGAAGCGGCAAATGGAAGGTGCAGTCAATCGCGTACCGAAAGATTTTTATCCGAGTGTTTGGGGACTTCTGCGACACTGCAAAGGCTTGATTATTGGCGATAAATTAGAGCGGCGCAATCGGTTAGATAGCCATATTATATTATCGGAAATGACGCCTGGTGAAAAGAATTTCGCGCTACAAATCGAGCATTTGCTGAATAAAATTGTGGCACCAGAATACAGACAAGTCAATATTGAGGCGCTGATGGAGTTGGCGGCAATTGGCCAGCGCAATCCAGAATTGCAAGTAGAAGAATACATCGTTTTAGATGTATTAGTCGGTCACGCGGTGCGGCTGAATTGGATGGGTAAACACTTGGAAAGAGCAGATAAATACGACGAAGATAAAGCGACGGCTTGGCAAGCTTTTTACAATACTTCCCCTTACGTTTGTGCGAGTCACGTACTCGATGCTTTCCGATTTTTGACGAAGTTTGGATAGATTGAGTGGGAATTCCGATTTTAGATTTTAGCGGTAAGGTGCGCACTGCGCACCCTACATACAGAGGTTCTGCGTAAGTCCTATGTTGTCTTATATTCTCTCTCTTTTCTTCCTCTGCGTCCTCTGCGGTTCATTAAAAGAAGTTCTCATAAACTTAATTTTGAGAAATTATCCAACCTGTTCTTGAGGCTAAAACATATGATTAACAACAAACCGATAACTATTAGCCTCTTTACTGGAGCCTACGGTTTAGATTTAGGTCTAGAAAAAGCAGGACTTCAGACAGTAAGTTTAGTAGAAATCGAACCTGATGCTACCAAAACAATCTCTCTAAATCGTCCTCATTTATCCCCATCTGCTGTACCGAGAGATATTAGCGAAGTCAGCGCCCAAACTCTATTACAAGAAGGCGGACAAATCTTAGGTTTAGAGCGCCCTCTGCGCGCTGATGAAGTAGATTTAGTGACTGGTGGCCCCCCGTGCCAACCCTTCAGCACAGCCGGAAAACGGGGGTCTGTTGGCGATCCGCGCGGTAGCTTATTTATGGAGTTCATACGCATTGTTGACGAAATCAAACCGCGCTTTTTTATCATGGAAAATGTTAAGGGATTGCTGTCAGCTCCGATTCGACATCGACCTCACGATCGCAGAGGTTTAGGTTGCCCCCAGTTAGAAGCTGATGAGATGCCCGGTGCAGCTTTACAAGTGATTTTGGCAGAAATGAAACGCATTGGTTATGAAGTTGTGTATGATTTGCTCAATACTGCTGATTACGGCGTTCCTCAAGTTAGAGAAAGAGTAATTTTTATTGGTTATAAAGGTAATGATTTAGTTACTTTGCCGCTTCCAAATTACAGTCAAAAAGGTATTGGTAAAAAACCCAAATGGCTGACGCTTAGAGAAGGATTAAAAGATTTAGTAGATTCTCAGCCCGAATTTGTCCCTTACTCAGAAAGTCGCCTCAAGTATTTGCGCCTGTTAACAGCAGGTCAAAACTGGAGGGATTTACCCAGCGAATTAAAGCAAGAAGCAATGGGAGGAGCTTATAAATCTGAAGGCGGTAAAGTTGGTTTTTATCGACGCTTAGCGTGGGAGAAACCGTCGCCTACTGTCACAACGAGTCCTCATCAAAAGGCTACAGATATGTGTCATCCCGATGAATTGCGTCCTTTGAGTGTAAAAGAGTGCGCCCGAATTCAAACGTTTCCAGACGATTGGGTTTTTTATGGCTCAACTGCTTCTAAATATCGGCAAATTGGGAATGCAGTTCCGGTATTATTGGGAGAGGCGATAGGTCAATACCTTTGTCAGGTAATTAAGGGCGATCGAGTTAGAGGAAGAGAAATAAGTCAACAGCTTTCTCTTTTCAGTTAACTAATATTTAAAATAGAGTTGAGGAGAAATAAAAGTGTCAGAGCAACTTCATGAATTATTAGCATTTGTCTTAGAAAAAGAAATAGGATTGCCTGCCAGCAAGTCTCGCTCTTTCGCCAGTCATTTTGCGGAGTTAGAAGAATTTTTTAACTTAGAAGCCGCAACACTCAGAAACGGCATCAGCAGCATATCAGGCAAAAGAGCGCTCAGATTTACTCCCGATGAGATTGAACGCATTTTAGCATTTATATCTTCAGGCAAGCTGTCGCTGCAACTTACGATCGCTGAAAATTTTTTAGCCAGCATTTGTCGAGATTTTACTGGGCGACAGCTAGTTATGGTTGAAAATCTGACTTTAGGGAAAATTCATCCCAACCCATTTTTAATTAGGGCATTAAATCTGGACACTCCCGAAGAAGTTGTCAGGCTCAATGTTTATATGACTGCTACTAGGTCTATTGTCACTTCAATGGGATTTTTTATTCAAAAACTATTGATATCTTGCTCTGAAAGTGCAGAAAGTCCACCGGGCAAGTCAGGATGGGACGCAATTAAAACTACCAGTGATGGCGAGAAATGCTGGATACAGGTGAAAAGCGGCCCAAATGATATGGATAAAGACCAGATAGTATATTGGGCTGCCAAAATTGAGGAAAAAATTAACGAGGGCGATCGCGCTTATATTGGTATAGCTTACGGTAAAAGAACTAATAAAACTGTAACACTTGGTTTGCTCAAGCAAATTTTGCCCGATTCGGAAATGATCACTTTAATTGGTCGAGAACTGTGGGATTTTGTCAGTGAAGATACTCGCTATACTGTGAATCTGTTTGAAGTTTTGCGTCAGTCGGCTCGTCAAGTTTTAGCACAAAGTTCTATTGATGAAGCTATAGAAAGGTGTAGCGATAGACTAATCGCTGAATTTATCGGAAAATACGGCGAGGGAAGTCAAGGTGTTTTTAACTATATAGCAGATATATTTTGATTTACAGGTTCGTAGTAGCGCCCAAACGCTACTACAAGCCCCATACTACAAAACTCCTTTAGAACTCGGAATTCGACTGGCGCGCCGGGGATCGATTTCTACCGCCATCCGCAGAGCTCGCGCAAATGCTTTAAACGCCGCTTCGACAATGTGATGAGAATTGCCCCCCTGCAACTGTCGAATGTGCAGTGTCATCTGAGTGTGGTTCACCACCGCCGAAAAAAACTCTCTCACTAATTCGGTATCGTAAGTGCCGATCCGCTGATTGGGAATTTCCAAGCCGTAACTTAAGTGAGGCCGTCCCGAAAAATCTAGCACTACCTCAATTAAAGCTTCATCGAGAGGGGCGATGAAATGTCCGAAACGAGAAATGCCCGATCGATCCCCGACAGCTTTTGCTAGCGCTTGGCCTAAGGTAATTCCCACATCCTCGTTCGTGTGGTGGTCGTCAATCTCCAAATCCCCGATCGCCTGCACGTCCAAATCGATCAATCCGTGAGAAGCAATCTGGTGCAACATATGGTCTAAAAACGGAATCCCCGTAGACGCCTTGCAAGTTCCCACACCGTCGAGATTGAGGCTGGCCGTGACATCCGTTTCCAGTGTCGTGCGTTTCACTAAGGCGGCCCTACCTGGTTGAACTGAAGTTGCAGGAGGCACAGAAGGGCGATCGATTATCTCCATAATTCGCAATTGGTCATTCATTAGTTATTGATAATTAGTAATTGAAGATTAGAGCTTGATCGGCGCTGATTCTCAAGTGTTTAGTTAAGAGAATTATGCCAAACTCAAAACTATCGAAAGGGGCGGTTGTTGAATAAAACTTACTTGTTAAAGTAAAAGTTTATTGTCTAAACCCGCCCCTACATAACTCAAAACTCTCGACTACCGTTACATTCCCATGATTTCGTAACCGGCATCGACATACAAAACTTGACCCGTAATTCCGCTAGCGAGATTGCTGCACAGAAAAGCCGCAGCATTTCCCACTTCCTGCTGAGTCACCGTCCGCCGCAGCGGCGACACTTCCTCAACGTGGTGGATCATGTCCAGAATACCCCCAACTGCTGAGGAAGCAAGAGTCCGAATTGGGCCTGAAGAAATCGCATTTACCCGAATATTTAACGGGCCCAGTTCAGCAGCTAGATAGCGAACATTCATTTCCAAAGCCGCCTTAGCAATTCCCATCACATTATAATTAGGAACTACCCGGACGCCGCCCAAATAAGTCAGGGTCACAATACTGCCGCCCTCGGCCATCAGGGGTTTAGCAGCAGCACAAAGCCGCACCAGCGAGTAAGCGCTAATATCTAAAGCATTGGAGAAACCTTGGCGCGAAGTGTTGGTGAAATCTCCCGACAACTCGTCCTTGCCGGCAAAAGCCAGACAGTGGATCAGGATATCTAACTTGCCCCACTTGTCGGCGATGGTTTGAAAAGTAGACTCAATTTCGCTCTCGTCTTGGACATTGCAGGGCACATACAGACTGGGATTGAGCGGTTCCACCAGTTCAGCGACTTTGCGCTCGTGCTTGCCTTTCTCGTCCTTCAAAAAAGTTATGCCGAGATTGGCCCCAGCTTTGTGGAGCTGCTGAGCGATGCCCCAGGCGATCGAGCGATTGTTGGCAATGCCCGTAACAAGAGCATTTTTTCCGGTCAAATCTATCATCTGTATTTCTTCTAGAAGCAACTTGCACCGTTCTCATTGGCTCTATGCGACAACCCCGCCAGTTTAGACACAACTGATTCAGATTTAACTGATTCAGACACAATTGAGACACAAGTGAGACACAATTGAGACACAATTGATATTAATTTTGCTGTGGAGCTACATGGAGGCGGAATTGAAAAAGTTAAGAGAAGGGCTAGATTTAATCATACAGCGTGTGTTTACCTTAACATTAGATGGAAGTAACAGAATCCTTGCATATTGGAGGTTAGGAAGTATATTTACTCAATAAGCTTAATCGGCAAGTTATAAAGTATTGATTAGTACAAAGGATCTAGTCGTGACGCATGATAGACCGCTAGCAGCCGTGTTCCGCCAAATCAGCGGCGGGGCGTTTCCACCCATTGTGGAAACCTTTGAACGGGGCAAGACAATTTTTTTCCCTGGAGACCCGGCTGAGCGCGTCTACGTTCTCATTAGAGGTGCTGTGAAGCTCTCCAGGGTTTACGAAGCAGGGGAAGAAATTACAGTCGCCCTCCTGCGCGAAAATAGCGTATTTGGCGTGCTGTCTCTGATTACGGGACACCGATCGGACAGGTTTTACCACGCGGTAGCCTTTACGCCGGTGGAATTGATCTCGCTGCCGATCGAACAAGTCGAGAAAGCGCTCAAGGAAGACCCGGAACTGTCGATGGTGATGCTGCGGGGACTGTCGTCTCGGATTTTGCAAACCGAGATGATGATCGAAACGCTGGCCCATCGAGATATGGGTTCGAGACTCGTCAGCTTTTTGCTGATTCTGTGCCGGGACTTTGGCGTACCCGGTACAGAGGGGATTACGATTGATTTGAAGCTGTCCCACCAGGCCATCGCCGAAGCGATCGGCTCGACACGGGTAACGGTGACTCGTTTGCTGGGGGATCTCAGGCAAGAAACAATGATCTCGATCCACAAGAAAAAGATCACAGTCCACAACCCGGTGGCCTTAAGCCAGCAATTCACTTGATGCCGAGAAAGTATCGGATTTTGGATTTTGGATTTTAGATTCAATCCAAAATCCAAAATCCAAAATCTAAAATCGGAATGACTGCTGGATACATCCTGGTATTTGTAATTTTAGTGTTGGGGGGTGTGATCGCCACTGTCAGCGATCGTCTTGGGACGAAAGTCGGCAAGGCAAGGTTGAGCTTGTTCAAGCTTCGCCCCCGCGATACTGCTGTTGTTGTGACAGTGATGGCCGGCAGCATCCTGTCAGCACTTACTCTGGGCATTTTGTTTGCTACTAGCAAGCCGCTGCGAACGGGAGTTTTTAGAATAGACGAGATTCAAAAAAGACTTAACAACGCCCGCAGAGAACTCAACCAAACCACTCAAGAAAAAAATCGAGTTGAAACTGAATTAACTCAAGCCAGAGCCGCTCAAGCGCAAGCTAGAGCCAATTTAGAGCAAATTAATCAATCCCTCCAAACAGCTAATGCCGAGCAAGCTCGGACGCAAACAAAATTAAACTCGCTGCGAGCTCAGCTCAACAGCGTGCAAGCAGCCAAGTCTAAAACTGAACAGCAGTTAAGTCAGGTAGAAGCGGCTAAATCTAAGACAGAAGAACAGCTTAGCAGCGTGGAAGCAGCTAAATCCCGCACCGAAGAACAATTGAAACTGGTTGAAACGATCCGATCGACTACAAAAGCTCAGCTCGATCGCACTGAGAACCAATTGAAAACTGTTTCTGCTCAAAAAACGACTTTAGGCTCGGAAATCGCCCAACTGCAAGAGGAGCGCCAACAGTTAATCGAGCAGCGAGAGCAGGTAAAAGCTCAAATTGCCCAGCGAGACGCAGAAATTGCCAAGCGAGAGCGAGAAATTGCCAAGCGAGACGCAGAAATTGTCGATCGCAACGAACTAATTGCCCAGCGAGACAAGGAAATTGCCCAGCGGGTGCAAAACCTCGCCGAGCGCGATCGAACTATTGTCGATCGCGACAAAGTAATTGCCGAGAGGGAAGCACTATTAGAAACCTTGGCACAGCAACAAGCCCAACTCGAACAGCAACAAACTGTCTTGCAGCAGCAAGTGCAAGTTTTGGAACGGGACTTTCAGGCAATCCGCGAGGGTACAGTTGCCATCAGGCGCGGTCAAATTTTAGCTGCTGGCGTCGTTCGCATTATCGAACCCGGTATGGCAAGTGGCGCGATCGATCGACTTTTGCGAGAAGCAAATAAAACCACCGTCGGACTCATGCAGCCGGAAAATAGGAAGGTTAGAGACCAGGTTATTCAAATTACTAAAGCAGAAATCGATCAACTAATTAGTCAGATTAAAGACGGGCAAGACTACGTGGTGCGGATTGTCGCCGGCGCTAATTACCTGCGGCAAGAAAAGGTAATTAAGGTATTTGCAGAAGCAGAAATCAATCGAGTTGTGTTCCGGGCTGGAGATGTGATTGCAGGGGTTGCTGTCGATCCGGTGACTTTGACCGACGAACAGGTGCGGCAGCAGTTGCTGCAATTGATAGAAGCTTGTCAATTTCGCGCTCGCCTGATCGGCGTTGTCGGCGGTAGAGTCCAAGTGGCCGACAATCGGGTTGAAACTTTAGCTAATTTTATCGAGCGATTGCAGCAGTACGAGAAACCGGTGGATGTTCAGGCGATCGCCGCAGATGTCACTTACATCGCCGGCCCGCTTAAAATAGATTTAGTTGCTCGTGAAAACGGAGCCGTTGTTTTCCGCACCGGACAACAGAATCAAGGCCAAGGAGACTTGAAAATTAAAAAATAAATTTGGTAACTGGTAAGTGGTAATTGGTAACTGACTATGATTTTAGGTTTCGATCCAGGTAAAGACAAGTGCGGTATCGCCGTCATGAGTACAGATAACAATGTTTCCTACCATGAAGTTGTACCCTCCGAGAGTGCAATTTCGACTATTCAATCTCTGTGCGAACAGTTTTCAATTGAGTTGTTGGTGCTCGGAGATCAAACGACTTCTAAAAGTTGGAAACAAAAATTGACGCAGAGTTTGTCGCCTGCGCTCAAAATTGTTCGGGTGGACGAGAGGTACAGCAGTTTGGAAGCCAAGGAACGCTACTGGCAAATGTACCCTCCGACGGGACTCGACCGCTTGATTCCAAAGGGAATGCGGACGCCGCCGAGACCGGTGGACGATATTGTGGCGATCGTCCTGATTGAGAGGTATTTGAATAAAAGTTAGTCAATTTTATAACCGTTACCACTGATTCTCTTTGATTATTAAGGAATCAATATATTTTTGCTGGTCTTGAATTTTTCACTGAAATAAAATACACCCTAAATTTAGAGGATCGATCGTTGAATCACAATTAGTGCTACTTGATAACACCTTCGGTCAAAATTACCTTACCATTCTGCCGGACTTGCAGCCGTTGGGGGTTAATCGAATAGATAATATTGCCGTTAGTCGCTTCATAAGTTCCGTCGTCACCTGTAGTTACTTGCATGACATTGATTTGGGTGCCATTTATTTTGCTGAGGCCGCGGTAAAAAATATCGCCTTCCTGGGTTTTGCAAATGTATATAGAAAAGTTGGGCGTTGCGAAAGATTGCACCATTTCTGCCCTCGGACATCCCTCAACTTGAGCAATTTGCAGCGGTCGATCATTGCCCAAAGTCTTCGGTGCGATCGCCAGAACCTTCCCAATCGGTTCATTTAGTGCAGTTGCTTGTGCTGAAGCGGTCAAAAAGCCGTGAAGCGAAGCTATCCCGAAGGGAATCGCACTAATGCCAGCCATAACTAGAACTACTCCTTTAATGCCCTTAAATCTATCTTTATCAAACATCTTGTCACTCCTGGTTTTAACTATATAATTACATCTTAAGCGATCTTTCTGGATATTAATAATATTTAATATCAGAGGTGAAAGATGCAGGAACACGGTACACCGTCGGTTTAAGTAAGGTGCGAACTGTCTACCTTACACCAGTGAAAATACACAAGTATGTCAATGCGATCGAAGGAAAGCAATCTCTTGCATTGAGGAGATTTTTAAGATTTTATGACTTGTTCGCGCCGATCTGAGAAACCGGGTTTCTTCATATATTTCTCGTTACTAAACCTTTGATTTTCCTAGAAACCCGGTTTCTCGTCTCCCCTGCGATCGCGAACTGACCGAAAGCATCTAGGATACAAGCCCCCGGATTCATCCGTGGAGAAATAAAAAACCTGTATCTGATAAAGGAGCCCCCGAATTTATCCGTGGGGTCAATGCTTCAAATCTCAAATCTCAAATCTCAAATCTCAAATCTCAAATCGATTGACTCAGTTACACGGTAATGTTGATTGGCGCTTAGCTATTTAGTGAATAAAAAAAAGGGAAACAGAAGATACATTCTTTCTCCATTTCCCATTTTTTTAATAACCGTCGTCCTGACTGCGAACTTGGTAATTAATTAACTGCTGCCAACTGTTTGTCTTTGATTTCCACAGGGGCGGTTAATGCCTCTTCCAAATCCGCACAGCCGAGTTTTTCCTCCAAAATAGCCATCACTTCGCGGCCGAAATCATTGGAATTACGCTGCCAAGCTTCTAAACAAATTTGCCCGAAAAACGAACCCAAAGGCTCGGGATTCCACAGCAACTTGCGCGCTGTCCAAGGCATCAAACTCATCGGATCGTAACCCGGTTGCAGAATATCCTTTTTAAAGGCGTATTCTTCTAAAATAGTGTGCGGCTGCAAGCCGATAAAGAAAATAGCTGGTTCTACTTTATCGGCTCCGAAAATGCGCTCTAATTCTCGGTGATAAGCAATAGTTTGCCGGATGGTTTCAAAGGTTTCATCAATGACGTTAAATGAGTAATTCACGGAAACCACATCGTTGTAACCGGCTGCTTTTAAATCGCGACAATTTTCCAAAACTACTCGCAAGTTGTAGCCCATCCGCATTTTGCGAACCAGTTCCTGGGAACCGCTGGTGATGCCGATTTCAAAGTAATTCATCCCCGTTTTTACCATCAAATCGCACAACTCTGGTGTGAGATTATCCGCACGGATGTAAGCAGCCCAGTGTATGTCAGTCATGCCGGCGGCGATGATTTTTTGCAATAATTCGATCGCATCATCGATGAATTTGCGTGCAGGGATAAATTGAGCGTCGGTAAACCAGAAATTGCGGATACCTCGATCGTACAATTGCCGAATCTCCGCCACCACCTCATCCGCCGGATTGATCCGCACTTGTTTTCCTTCAATCACCGTATAAATGCAGTAACAGCAATTGTGAGGACAGCCGCGCTTGGTTTGGACTCCGACGTAGAAGTCCATATCTTGTAGATAATATGAAAATTCCGGCCAAATCGTTTCGATGTAGTTGTAATCGCAGGCAGTTTTCTCAATGTTGGCTGGCTTTTCGTGAATTAGCTTCGCGCGCGGCACGGTTTCTCCCACCACATAACATCTTTCCTCGGCCAAATCTTCGCCCTTAATCAACTTCTCCAGCAAAGCTTCGCCTTCCCCCACCGAAACCACTGTTCCCGCCGGCAAACTGCGCCCCAACTGCTCGTAAAACACGCTCACAGCACCGCCACCGACCACTGCACGAGCTTCCGGGCGGTATTTCCGGGCCCGCTTCAATCCCCGCTTAACCAGGCCCAAATTCCGCCAGAGTTCGGTATAGTAAGACACGGCCAAACGCAGTCCTCCGAGTGCTCCCCGGAACTTGATCAGCAGATTTTGGGCGTAGTAAAACTCGAAGGCATTTTGCAGCGGGTTGCCGCCCCGGCCGCCCACGGGGGCGTAAATTTGAATGTCCCGCCAAGAAAAAACTAGCAGCGTCGGCTTAAACTCGTCTATGCTGGCATCCAAAGCTTTAGCGAAATCAAGGGGGGGCACCGCACCTAAATCGAAAATGCGCTGTTCGACATCGGGAAACAGCTTGTGTACGTGATCCGAAAGATACACAACTCCGATCGGAAAAATCGGATTGCAAGGGAGGCGAACGTACAGGACTCGGTTTTCTCGGCTTTCCATAATTGCCATATCCTAAACTGGAACTTTTTCTACTATGTTAATATTCTTTTAATATAACTTTACAATCGGTCTAATTTTCGCAATTTGATATTAAATATTCTTAAATTTTTCTATTCGGCTCAAGGCCCAGCGTGTTGGTGTCGATCGGCGACAGCAGCAAAAAAAAGCTAATTTTTAAGCAAATACAGCGTATATTGACCGAATATCCCACCTGGGGGTCAAAAAAACAATATTTATACCAGTAAATTATAAATTAAAGTTCGATCTGTCTCTAATGTGTTAGGGAGTTGGTAGTCGGCTTTACAGTTGGCTGGGATCGCCTAGTGTTAGCCTGAGAAGATAACTAAAACTTTTAGGCAAGGCTCCCTCAGCAGTTATGGCTCAAATTCTTGACCCCCTACCCTCAGACACCGACAGCAAGATTCTGTGCTGCTACGTCAACGCCACCAGCCAGATTCAGATTGCTCGCATCGCCAACATTCCTAACTGGTACTTTGAACGAGTGGTGTTTCCCGGACAGCGCTTAGTGTTTGAAGCGATGCCGGCCGCAGCATTGGAAATTCACACCGGGATGATGGCCAGTGCAATTTTGTCGGATAAAATTCCTTGCGATCGCTTGCAGATTAACGAAGGCCCCTATTCAAAGGTTAATCCTAGCAGATCCCCAGAGGCAGTTGAGGGCGATCGAACAGCAATGGCCGGCCGCCCCAAATCCCGAGAAATCTCAGAACCTTTGACTGTACCGGCACTAACCGCCGTCGATTAATCGGAGTTGTGAGTTTTGAGTTATAAATTGTCAGTGAATTGATAACTCCGCGCTCAAAATTCCAACTTCAGCAAAGTGATAAAAACTCAACACTTAAGAATCAAAATTTCTGAAATGAATTTTAGATCGAAACTCGCGACTGCAAATATTATCCGGTTTTTCGTATTTCCCTGAGTTTTGTTGGTGGGTCCGACAACTGTGCAAAAATATCATTAAACAGCTTGTCGAATTTCAGCCATGTCAGCACAACCGATCGCCTCTTCCCCATCTTCTGCCCCAGTATTTGAGCCGGCGATATTCAGGCTTTCTCCCCTGATTAGAATCACGCTTTTGAGCTTGTACGCGGCGCTGACAATTCCATTGCCGTTTTTGTCGGAAGTAACGAAAGCACCCGTTCCGCCGGCCGCACTCTGGGCGGCAATTGTTGTCGGCGCTGTGGGCCTGTACGGCGCGCTCAGTGAAAGGGTAATTTTGAGCGAGGAAGGGATTGAAGTGACATATCCCAAGTGGTTTCCGCGTTTTTTTCGCAAGGGTTGGTCGCTACCTTGGACTGAGGTAAAAGCTCTCAAACCTCGATCGACCGGTCAAGGAGGTTTAGTTTACTATTTTTTGAGTCATTCGGGTGAAGGTTATTTGTTGCCAATGCGAGTGGCTGGGTTTGGTAAATTAGTCGGTTTGGTGGAAGCAAAAACAGGTATTGATACTAGAGATGTCCGCCCTTTGTCGCAGCCTTGGATGTATCTTATTTTACTTTTATGTACGCTGCTGCTGCTGTTGGTAGATGCGTGGACTATTGTCACGGCGATCGGGCTTAAAGGTAATCTGTAATATTATCTCCGGTACAATAACCGTTATAAAGTTGGTAGTGAGGACTAAACTCCAATGGCACTGAAAAAGTGAGCCAAAAAAAATCTGTAAGGCAAGATATACATAGATAATTGCCTTACAAACCAAAATATCTCTCTCCCGGCAATGCCAAATCGTGCGTGCATTCTCAAACAACAATTTTTGCCCTGGTTGCCTCACCGGGCGGAGAAGCTGCTGCCAGAAGAGTTAGTCCAGGAGCTTCTAGCGAAGGAGAAGATCACCTACTACCAAAGCATCTACACACCGATAGTCACCTTGTGGGCGATGATATCCCAGGTACTAGGGCGTCGGTTCAGTATTAGGAGTTGACAAAAAAAGGAATTTATGAAATTAGCCAGTGCATGAGTTCGAGTC
>NZ_JAUBRK010000080.1:0-31137 GCF_036701825.1 Microcoleus sp. MOSTC5
ATAATCAGTTACACTAACCAAGGGGTTAGGCTAACCGTCCCTGGATTTTTAATCCATTTAGGTTAAACGAATCGCACTCCAGTATTATAATTATTCAACCGGACTTGATATAAGTCTCGTTAGTAAGGTGCGTCAGATCCCAAATCCTCGATCGTTCGTCCGTAACTGATTCCGGGGCACCCTACGAGTTATTTTTAGCGTGACACAATCTCAGCGCAAATTGTCAGATGCTTTCGCCGCAGGTTGGTCTAAATAATTGTAAACAATCCGCGAAATCCGACGCACAAAATCTCTCACAATCGGGTCATTGTAAGGACGTTTGACAAAAATTGCGGCTAAATAACGCTTGCCGTTGGGCATATCAATAATTCCCGCATCGCCAACCACAAAACCGATATCTCCGGTTTTGTCAGCAATCACGGCTCCTGCGCCTAAACCCGAAGGTAACAGCGTTCTAGTTGTGGTGCGCCGCAGTAATTCTAAAGCTTGTTCCCGACTCGATTCAGAAACTAATTTATCGCGAGACAGCATCGCCAGCAGCTTTACCATATCCACAGAACTTGTTGTATTTGTTCCTTGAAAATCGCCGAGCCAATTGCGAATCCTCGTATCAGTTAATCCCCAACTGCGAAAACGCTCGTTGAGTTTAGCAATTCCCCCCAAACGTTCAATAATCATGTTGGTGGCTGTATTGTCGCTGATGGTAATCATTTTATCTACGGTTTCTCTGATGCTAAACCGAGTGCCATCTGGTTCGTCTTGCATAGTTCCAGAACCGCTGGCAACTAAGTCGGACTTCATAACTAATGTTTCGTCTAGGCTAACTTTGCCTGCGTCTACATCTTGATAAAAAGCAATCAGAATTGGTAATTTGATGGTACTCGCGGCCGGAAATACGCGATCGCCCTTGATATCCAAATAGTTTCCTGTATCTAAATCCAGAAAAAACATTCCGGCGCTGAGGGATCTATACTGTTCGATCGCACTTTCAATTTGAGGCTTGATGGCTGTCATTTCCAAGCCTGTTGACATCCCCAAATCAGCGGAATAGTTTCTCTGATTTCCGGGAGAAACAGTGGGCGTAACTTGACCTGTTGTTTGTTCTATCCGGGTAATAGCTGTAGGTATCACAGACTCGTTGCCCGCTATTTGCTCTGGATTCGGCAACTGAAACGACCAGCGCGTGGCAGATTCTCTAATGACTCGGACTTGTTGCGGGTCTAACTTATAACCGGGAGTTAATTGTATGACTAACCTGGTAGTTTCCGTGTCAAACTGTCCGACTCTAATTTGTTGAATAGCTGAGTTGTAGTTTTGAGGAGTTTCGGGATATTCCAAGACTATTCCCGGTAAATCAATTACTAAGCGGGTGGGATTTGCAATGAGTTTGACTTCCGGCTGAACTCCTGAATCCGTGGTTAAATTGAGTTGGTTTTCGCTGGCATCGAAGTGCCAAGATGTTAGTGTATCAGCTTTTGCGGGCAGGGCGATCGACAAAACAGTAATTAAAGCAGGCAACAGCCATCGCAGTTTTGGAGTCATGTTTAAAGACAAAGAGTTTAACAGTGGCAACGAGAAAGCGGCGGTCACAGTGTTCTCGACCGCTTTCGAGACGAAGCACATAGGATCATACAGTCAACTCTGCCTGCCGCCGTAAATTTTTTTATTTTGTTTGAGAATATTTGGTTTTCGGGACTCATATCAAATCCGGTTCTATTACCCCTTTTTCTTCCAGTCTCGTGCAGGCGGACGAAAGTTTGTTTAGTCAGTCGTGAATTATCTTCGCCCTATTATTGTTTTGTCCGCGCGAATTGTATGCGGCTTAGATGAATTAAAGTTTTGCTGTCGCCAGATTTCTAGCATCTTCGAGCGAGTCGATCGCGGCTTTGAGCAACACTTTTTCTTTAGCAACAAATCGGCGATCGCTCAAAGGATCGTAAGCTTCCCAATTACCGCTAACTTCGCGGTCGCGCCACAAAAACCAGCAGCGGTAGATTTCCCCGCTATCAATATCATCGCACAAAGCCAGCCAATCATCCCCTGTGAGAGCGCTGGCATCTAATGCTACCAATTCAACCCACGCAAGTGCAGTACAGGCATCGATCGCCTCAGCATCAACGGAGTCAGATTTTGTAGCTGTAGGTTGCGGGGAGCAAAGTGTAGACTTCATAATTTCTCCTTAATTAAATCAATGAATTTGCCTATTTATGGAACTGCCCCGGTACGGGAATTGGAAAAGCTGTGTTTTGATGAATTTCTGATTGGTCAAATTTACCAGCCGCTGATGCTTCTGTTAAATTATTAAGTGTATTAATTGTGAAAATGGCACCTGTTCCTAAAGCGGCCATTGCCAGTCTGTGTAAGATTTTGCTCATTTGGCTGCTCCTTTTCTGCTGGGTGTCTCTACTCTAAAAAGTTAAGCGGTCATTAGCGGCGGAGATTGGGGAGTTAAGAAAAAATTTTTATACTCAAATATATTCAACTGTTGAAGCCGTTATCAGGACAGAGTTTGAGGAGTCGATCGCCCCAAAAACTACTCCAAGTAAAATGCCTTAAATTCCGGCTAGCTGACTATCTCCCTTAAAATCGCCTAAAATAGGGACTTAAGGCGTTAAACTTCCTAGATTCCTTTCCCTTTCAGTGCAAGCGAAGTGCTCAAGTCAAAACGCGATCGCGGTCGCATTCTCACTGCCTCTGGCTTAAAGAAACTTAACGAGGCGCTCCAAGAATGGTCTGACCGACATAACATTAGAGGTACTCTGACAGAAATCGAGGCTGAGTCTGGCGTCGGTGCCGATACAGTCAGCAAAATTAAGCAGGGTAGAGAAGGTGCGGATTTGAGTAAAATTCGCCAGTTGTTCGCGGCTTTTGAGATGACTCTGGCGAATGGCGACCACCGATCGGCTAAACTAGACGATGCGGAAGATGCGGGTGAGTCGGACAATTTGCCTGCTGCGGGGGAAACAGCCAACAGCAGAAGTGTTAAAGTATTTGTGAGCTACCGCAGCGCCGAACCCGATCGCGAGTTGGGAAAACAGTTAGAAACGGCCTTAAGTGCGATCGGTCATACAGTTTTTACAGCAGAAAATAACATTAGATTGGGAGATAATTGGTTCGACCGCATTAATTCCTTCCTCCAAGAATGCGATTATTTGCTCCTACTATTGCCGCCAACGGTCAGCCAAAGCGAACTGCTAACATATCAAGTTCAGCAAGCAAAAGAACTGCAAGATGCTCGCGCTGACAGAAGACCAATAATTCTCCCCATCCGCGTCGGTTTTCCGCTGAACGCGCCTCTAAATCACGACTTGCGGGGCTATCTGTACCGCATCAAACAGAGGGAATGGAAAACCACCGCCGACACTCCAATTATTATCGAAGAAGTTCTGAACTTGCTAGCAGAAGAACCCGTACCAGTTACCGAAGAAACGGAAAATTTCACACAAAAACAGCTATTAGAAATTAGCAGCGACGAAACACCTCTACCCGCCGCCGAATCGGAATTACCCGGAGGACAAGTCGATGTCGCTTCTCAATTTTATGTAGAACGCCCGCCCATCGAAGAACGCTGCTATCAAACTATTGTGCAGCCCAGTGCGTTAATTAGAATCAAAGCACCGAGACAAATGGGCAAAACTTCCTTGATGGCAAGAATTTTGCATCACGGAGCCCGTCAAGGCTATTGCACTGTGCCGCTAACTTTTCAGTTAGTAGATAAAGGCGTATTTGCCAACTTAGATAAATTCTTAAAGTGGTTTTGCGCTTACGTCGGCCGCGAGTTGCACTTAGCAAATCAATTAGACGATTATTGGGACGAGATTTTTGGCAGCAAAGTCAACTGCAAAGATTATTTTGAAAAATACATTTTACCGCAAATCGACAGTCCTTTAATTTTAGGATTAGACGAGATCGATCGCGTTTTTCAATATCCCGACATTGCCGAAGACTTTTTAGGACTGCTGCGGGCGTGGCACGAAGAATCGAAGCGGCGCGACATCTGGAAAAAACTGCGATTAATTGTAGTTCACTCCACCGAAGTTTACATCCCGATGAACATCAATCAATCGCCTTTCAACGTCGGGCTGCCAGTAGATTTGCCCGAATTCAACTCTCAGCAAATACAAGATTTAGCAGCGCGCCACAACTTGAATTGGTCGGAAGCCGAAGTTGAGGAATTGATGGCAATTGTCGGGGGACATCCGTATTTAGTGCGAGTTGCATTATATCACATTTCGCGATCGGATTTGACGCTCGATGAATTAAAAGAAACTGCGATCGCAGATGCTGGAATTTATAGCGACCATTTGCGCCGGCAGTTGTGGAATTTAGAAGAATATCCAGAGTTGGCGCAGGGAATGAGAGAGATTGCAGCGGCGGATTCTCCGGTGCCATTAAAAGCGATGCAGGCGTTTAAATTAGACAGCTTGGGGTTGGTGAGATTGCAGGGGAACGAGTGCGTGCCGAGGTGCGAGTTGTACCGGCAATATTTTCGATCGCACTTAAGCGCGATCGTCTAAGTCCTATCGCTCTGCTATCCTATAATTCCAGATATGGTAGAGGCGGGTAAACCTGCCAATAATTGCCTAAAATGAACAATCTCATAAACCCGCCCCCACCAAACGACAAATCACAATCTACCTCTTTTTAAATTAAAACAGCCAATGAACGATATTTTTTTAATAACTTCCGATAATTGGCTAGATTGGATAACCGTGTTTGGTTATCTAGCCTTTACAGCTTTCATTGCATGGCGCGTATTCACCACAAAGTAGATAGATTATGAAATTACCTTCTTCCTCTTCTTCTTCTTTCTTACTTCGCGTCCTTCGCGCCTTCGCGGTTCGTTAAATAAACAGTAAAATAAGACAATAATCAACTAGCCAATACAGTTATGCCGCTCGTCGAAAGTGTCGCAGCAATTCCGAACGCTCTGATTTGGCGCTTGAGCATTGAGCAGTATCATGCCATAATTCAAGCTGGCATTCTCACGGATGATGACTCTGTAGAATTGCTGGAAGGTTGGCTGGTTTTCAAAATTCCCAAAAATCCACCGCATCGAGCAACAACTCGTCTTGTCAGAACAGCTTTAGAGAACATTTTACCTGCGGGGTGGTATGTTGATTCCCAAGAACCGATAACGCTATCAAACAGCGAACCAGAACCTGATATAGTGGTTGTTCGAGGGGATACGCTACAGTATCTCGATCGGCATCCTGGTGCTGAAGATATTGCCCTGATTGTTGAAGTATCCGATACGACGCTTCAGCGCGATCGAACAGTAAAAAAACGGATTTATGCCCGCGCTGGAATTTCCATTTATTGGATTGTGAATCTTGTGGAAGAACAGGTGGAGGTGTACTCTCAACCTGTTGTGGAAGTTGAGCAGCCAGATTACAGTCAAAGGTTAGATTTTGGGCGATCGGCTGTTATACCGATTATTATTGAAGGAATAGAAATTGGGGCGATCGCTGTAAATTCTCTTTTGCCTTGATTTTGATTGAAAGCTATTGGTTATTGGTTAATTGCTCTCTCAACTTTCGCAAAATCGGAATTTGTGCCAACTGTTCCGGCCGTATACTATCCCAGTTTAACCCTGTCGGACGCGGATAACTTGTATTAGTTTCAATTACCTCCTCAGCAGTAACAATCCAATTCAGCGCCCAATCGTGAGCTTGCATTGGTAAACGCAAATCTTCGACTATTTGCAAAGGATGCACTGTTGTCACAATTGGCGTATCGATTTGTACTAACCCGAATTCCTTCAACATAGCCAATTCCAAATCGGCAAAACCTGCACCTTTCCCGGTTCTTCCACCGTTGGGACCCGCCGCTACGCAGCCGACTATTACTAAATCAATCGGCTCCATTTCTGCAAAACTTACCAATTTTCCCCAAGCGAGTGCTTTGCGGGCGATCGCACTTTCGGCAATTGATATATTTTGTCTCTGCAAATCCTCAGCAGTTAACTCAACAAAACAGCGCGTGCTTGTCAAGCGCGGTACTGCCATATACAGGCGTTTTCCCTCCTGCAAAGCTCGCCATCGTACCGGAATTTGTGGCGAATCTGGATTGCACTTAATGGTTTTTGCTTGTTGCCATATTGGTAAAGTTGCCAATCTTTCGGCAGCCAACTCAGCACCGACAAAGTTGGGAATATGACCAAACGGATCGCCAATAGATGCGGATTCCTGCTTCAGCAAAGACCAAATTTCAGCTCTTAACTTGTCTTTGTCGTGGTTGTATCCAGTCCAATCAGTTTTCATGCTGTAAGTAGAAGGAAGAAGGAAGAAGGAAGAAGGAAGAAGGAAAAATTCTCATCTAGCAACTTTTTTAGCCCTTTTTATCTGAGATTTAATTAAGTATATTCATTTATTGTGGTACAATTAATCATACAAAATTATAATAACCCCTCGATTATTTAGTCTCTTAGAGAGAGACTTCGTTTGACTCTCTTTGCGGTTTAAACCGCCGAAGGTTCTTTTTGATTTTATGAATTTTACAACAAAGCCCAGTTACTATCAAGTCGGTGGGAGTTTGACAAATAACGCTCCAAATTATGTGAAGCGGCAAGCAGACGACGACCTTTATAACGGATTGAAAGCCGGAGAATTTTGTTATGTTTTGAATTCCCGGCAAATGGGCAAATCTAGCTTGCAGGTGCGGACAATTCAGCGGCTGAGAAATGAAGGAATTGCTTGTGCTGCGATCGACATTTCGGAAATTGGCAACCGCGGCGTCACTCCTGAACAGTGGTATGCTGGTTTGCTACGCATTCTCGAAAATAACTTTAACCTGTCGGATATTGTCAACGTGCGGACTTGGTGGCGCGATCGCAATTTTTTAACCCCGGTTCAAAGATTGAGCGAATTCATCGAAACCGTACTCTTACCCAACATTTCCAGCAATATTGTCATTTTTATTGACGAAATCGACAGCATTCTCGCCCTAGATTTTCCCGCCGATGATTTTTTAGCCTTAATTCGATCGTGCTACAACAAGCGCGCCAACAATTCAGAGTTCGATCGCCTAACTTGGGCTCTCTTAGGTGTAGCATCGCCCACGGATTTGTGCCGCGAGCAATATGCCAGCATCAATACCCCTTTTAATATTGGCAAGGCGATCGAATTAACTGGTTTTGACGAAACAGAAGCTCAACCGCTAGCAGCGGGGTTGGCAGAGCTTACAGACAGCCCTCATGAAGTTTTGAGAGAGGTTTTGTATTGGACGGGCGGGCAGCCTTTTTTGACTCAAAAGCTGTGCAAACTTCTGCTGGAAAATCCACAATTAATCCCGAATTTACCCCCCCCAGCCGCCCCTTGCCAACGGGGGGAGAAAGATGCAGCCGCCCCTTGCCAAGAGGGGGAAAAAGATAAAATTAACACTTCTCAAGAGTGGGTTGAGAAGGTAGTGCACTTGAAAATCGTGGAAAATTGGGAAACTCAAGATGTTCCCGAACATTTGTCCACAATTCGCGATCGGCTTTTCAAAGAAAACCAGCGCATTGTCAGGAGACTCGGATTGTATCAGCAAATTTTAGAGCAAGCTGAAATTGTCCCCGATGGCAGTGCCGAACAAATGGAATTGCGATTGAGCGGATTAATCGTTAAGCACGGGGAAAAATTAACAATTTCTAATCCTATTTATGAAGCTGTATTTAACCAAGAGTTAATTGAACAAAAATTAGAAAATCTCTCGCCTTACTCGGAAGCTATCAAACTCTGGCTAAATTCTAGCTGTGAAGATAATTCTCAACTGTTGCGAGGGGATGATTTGCAGTCAGCATTAGTTTGGGCGGCAGGAAAAAGTTTGAGAAACGAAGATTTTCAGTTTTTGACTGCCAGCCAGAAAGTTATTTTGAGCGACCAAAATCAACTGTTGCATTCAGCTACACTAGAAACCCAAAAAGCTGTGTGTGATGCCGAAAAAGCTTTGATGGAAGCTGACTCTGCCAAACAAAAAGCCAAACAGTGGATCAGAATCGGTTCTGCGGTACTGGCAGCATCGTTACTAGGGGCGATCGGCTTTTCAACTCTCGCTTACCAGCGGTTTAAACTAGCACAAGCAAGTATTGAAATCGAACAAAATGGCAGCGATGCTTTACTGTTAGCGGTATCTCAAAAAACCGAAAACAGCGAAGCTTTATCAGAAGCTTTACTGAGGGCGATCGCCTCGGGAAAAAGATTAAAAACGTTGGTTGAAAACAAACACAAGCTAGAAGAATATCCGGCAACTAGGCCGCTGTTAGCCTTACAAGTAATTCTTGATAAAATTAGTGAACAACAGCAGATGCAAGCATCATCACTTCCGCAAACCAAGATAAAGTGGCAAGCTCATAAAGGTGCAGTTACCAGCATCAGTTTTAGCCCAACCAGGAAAATGTTAGCAACCGCAGGAATAGATGATAGGGTTCGGATTTGGAACTTTTCCGGGCAAAAAATTGCTGAATGGAAAGCTTTGCAGCAGTCAGTTAATATGGTAAACTTTAGCCCAAACGGTAAATTTTTAGCGACTGCCGGAAGGGACAGCACCGTTAAATTCTGGAATTTATCAGGTAAAAATATTTCTCAATTGAAAGGAATTCAAGGCTCTGTTACCAGCATCAGTTTTAGTCCCGAAGGAAAGTTGTTAGCTGCGGCAGGAATAGACAGCAAGGCTGCAATTTGGAAATTGTCAAATCTGCCCAAATTAGCATCACCTAGCGTGCAAATACCGGGCCACAACGGCTTAGTTAGAAGCGTAAATTTTAGCCCAGAAGGCGATTTTTTAACAACTTTAGATGGCAAATCTACAGTCCGAATTTGGAATTTGTCGGGAAAGCTGAAAAAAATACTGCCACTTCAGGCAATTGGGCTCAGTTTCAGTTCGGATCAACACCAAAATCGCTTTGCAACAGTAACATTGAATGGCAAAGTCGCCCTGTGGGATATGTCAGAAAAAGAATTAGTTAATGAATTTCAAACATTGCATTTTGATGCGAAAGCAATTAGTTTTAGTCCCGACGGAGAACGGCTTGCTACAGTGGGAATTGACAAGAGTGTGCGGCTGTGGAATTTAGCGGGGCGACAGGTTGCTCAATTTGACTTCGAGGAGAATGTTGTTAGTGTCAGTTGGAGTCGAGACGGAAAGCAAATTGCTGTAGCTGGAAGCAACGGCACTGTCTGGCTGAGGCAGGTTGAAGGGTTAGAAGAATTGCTGAAGCAAAGCTGCAATTTTTTCACCACTCAACCGAAGTATTTTACACGAGTTTCAACTATCTGCAAGTAGGGACACGGCAATGCCGTGTCCTCTCAATAATCTGCAAGTATGACACGGCAATGCCGTTTTCCTACCCGTAGCTAATGACTTCTGACTATCAATTTATCTTAACCGGCGAAACACTTACATTAGGATTTTTGACTTTTCTTAAGAGTTCTTGTCGGGCTTGTTCGGGATTTTGCCCTTTGGGTACTTGATATAATAATCTACAGGAACCGTCTTGAGAATTAGCTGCACAAATAATTAGTTGACCGCTGGGAGATGCACCTGATGTGATAATATTGTCCCAGTTGCCTTGCGGTTGCGAGTTGTTGAGAATTCCCGAGACTCGGGTGCACCGAGTAATCGCGTCTTCTCCCGATTCATTGAAATAGTTATCAGCTAGCCACAGAATAACGGGAATATTTTTGCCTTGTTGGACAGCAATTGTAGCTGGGTAGCCGCCAGCAGCGCCGCAGAAGAATGAAGGCGTTTGGGCAAAGGCGGGACTGTTGGCTAAAATCGGAGCAACAAGGGCAATAATTGACGCGCTAAAAGCTGACTTTAAGAGCCGAAATTCCATGAGCAGTAATAAGCTTTTTCATTTAAGGTTACTAATACTTTAAAAAGTTAGACTGCTTTTTGCCGGGAAGATTAGGCATTTAGGGAAAAAAATAAAATTAATTATGCAAATTTTTGCCGATCGCATACACTTGCCTCATCTAGGCCAAAACTCAGGGGAAAATGCTACTTGACAAACGCCTGCGCCAGAAAATAGGTGCAGCCACAGTGGGCGCAGGCGCGAAGGTATAGGGTAAAGGTGCGGTTTTTCACCGTTTTTTGCTGAGCCTCGCTCTTCCTGAGGCCGTCCCACCTAAACTCGAACCTGTGTTAACATCGGGAAAAATATTCTCTTTAATAATCAACAATGGGCAATGTTCTGGTGCTGAACGCCTCCTACGAACCCCTTAACATCACCAATTGGCGAAGGGCGGTAGTTTTGTTGCTGAAAGGAAAAGCAGAACAGGTAGAACACAACGGGAAATTTATTGCGCCAAATTTTCCGCTACCAACTGTGATCCGACTGCGGCATTACGTCCGAGTTCCCTATAAGGATATTCCGCTTACCCGCCGGAACATCTTGCACCGGGACGCGCACTCTTGTCAATACTGCGGTTATACCGGGGACGATTTGACGCTCGATCACGTGATTCCCCGATCGCGCGGAGGAGGCGACTCTTGGGAAAACCTCGCTACGGCGTGCGTCCGCTGCAATGTCAATAAAGGCAGCCGCACGCCAAAAGAAGCGGGAATGCCGCTGCGCTATCCGCCGAGGAAACCTCACAGCGGTCTTTATTTTGAAGTGACTAAACACGTTAAGAGCGGTATGCACAAAGAATGGCAAAAATATGTAATAGGCCTTTAAAACCCCTGTCAGCGCAAGCGCGGGGGTTTTTTGCGGAAGTTCTGATTTCTGAGATTGGTTCCTTCCTCGCAACGCACCCGGGGTGCACGAGTTAAAAAGTTAAAAAGTTAAAGACAGAATTTACGCTCTTAAATCCGGTTTCTCGTAAGAAGTATTGGCTTTGACAACAAGGCATCTACAAGCAAACCGGGTTTAAAAGCGAATGTCGCGCAAATCCTGAATAGTTAAATTGTTAATTTTTAACAATGAAAGACCATTTCCCTGCTAATTCCGATGAAACATCTGATAACCGCGAAGGTGAGCTTGAACCCAGCATCGAGGTTGTACCCAGAGTGAGTGCGCCTGCGAAACGGCGCAGCAAAGCCGAAGTTGCTTCCGAAGAGAATCGCACCAGTCTCCGCGAGGAATTGCACGATCGCAAAGTCGAGCAATTGCGCCAAATGTTCGATCGGCACAAAGGCACTCGCCAGTTAATATTGCTACAAGATTTTCCCGACCCCGACGCACTTTCAAGCGCTTGGACTTACAAATTAATCGCCGAACAGTACGATATCCAATGCGAGATTATCTACGCCGGCGCTCTCAGCCACCAAGAAAATATTGCCTTAGTTAAATTGACAGGGTTGCCGTTGCAGCGGTGGACGCTCGAAACATTAAAAACTAAGGATTTGTCGGTGTATCAGGGCTGCGCTTTCATCGACAACCAAGGGACGACTTGTAACTTAACCCAGTTTATTTTAGCGGCTGGAGTTCCGATCGCCGCCGTCATCGACCATCACAATTTGCAGGGGGAAATGAACGCAGAATTTACCGATTTGCGTCCTCAAATCCGCGCTACAGCCACGATTTTGACCGAGTATTTACAGGCTGGACTCCTAACTCTCGACGGCAGCGTCAGCCTGCACATCAAGTGCGCTACAGCTTTGATGCACGGTTTGCGATCGGATACTAACGCCCTCAGACAAGCTCAGGAAGAGGACTTTTTAGCTGCGGCTTATTTGAGCCGGTTTTACGACCCGCAGTTGCTGAATGCGGTGTTGCTGTCGTCTCGTTCTAAGTGGGTGATGGACGCCATCGAGGGAGCGCTCAAAAACCGCACCGTCCAGAACAATTTTTCGATCGCCGGCATCGGCTACCTCCGCTATGACGATCGGGATTCTATTCCCCAAGCGGCGGACTTTTTAGTAACAGAGGAGAACGTACATACAGCCGTTGTTTATGGAATTGTTCACGACAAAGACGAAGAAATTGAAGTAGTAATTGGCTCGCTGCGAACTACTAAACTCACTCTCGACCCCGACGAATTTATTAAAGAAGCTTTCGGTCAAGATGCTCAAGGACGCTTTTTTGGCGGTGGTAGAAGTCAAGCAGGAGGTTTTGAAATTCCGGTAGGATTTCTTTCCGGCGACAATGAGAATAGCGATTATGCGAGGCTGAAATGGGAAGTATTCGATACCCAGATAAAGCAAAAGTTGCTGAAATTAATTAGTCCTAAAGACAATCCTGTTTACGATCATTAACTCTGGAGTTTGTAGATGCGGTATTTCTTCCAGCAACAGCCTGGGAAGGCGATCGCTGGGTTCGACCTCCGGTTGCTACCAGGTTTTGCCGCGTTTTTTTCTGCTTCCGGGCAAAATCTCAACTTGACGATCGGTCATCTACGCACTCTAACTCTCATCAACCGGTTTTTTAACTTTTATTGAGGGTTTGAACGAAGTAAGGGGTTTAAAAAACCCGGTTGATTATTCCTGGAATAACAAGAATAAATTTTATTATTTTCCACAAATACACCAAAGAAACCTTTTTTTAACTATTGTCAATAAAAACAACAAAGTATTTTGAAAAACCAACCCGATTGCTGGAAAAACTTAGTTTTATATAGCTTACTAAACTCACAACATAATCCTTGGTCTTTAAAAAATCTACAAGATTAATTATTTGATATTTCCTATTAATTGGCTAAATAAATTACAAGTTTTTAGAGTTTGTGAGAAAATTTTAGCTAAGTTTTTATATAAAAACTCCGCCCAAGAAGCCAAATAGATCCGGAAAAACATAAATTATTGGCTTACTCACATAAAAAATAAAATTTGTACCATTTCATTAAAGTTTTAATCCAAACATAAAGTGTTGGTTTCGTTCCTCAACCAAACAAGCAGTTGCTACGGCTTAAAACAAATTATTATATTTTTTGGTGGCGGGTTAGAATAGTAAAAAATGCTTAACAAAAAAAGGAACACGGAGATGTCTACAAAAGAGACTTTCTCTTGGTCGTTAGAGAATATTCTAGAAAAAATTTCTGAAATTGCACTTAAAATCAACGACTTGGGTGATCTGGAGACAATTTTGCAATGTGCGGTAGAAGAAACCAGGGTGCTGCTGCAAACCGATCGCGTGATTATTTATCGCTTCCTACTACAGGGAGATGGCGTAGTATTTGCTGAATCGGTTGATGCTCAGTGGCCGCGAATCTTAGGAAAACAGATTTATGATTCTTGCTTTGAAGCTACCTGGGTAGAGCGTTACAGCCAGGGACAAACTAGCAGCATTTCTGATATTCACAGCGGTCATCTTCAAGCTTGTGATGTCGAATTGCTCGATCGCATCCAGGTTCAGGCAAATTTAGTTGTGCCAATCTTGCTAGATGGCAAACAGCAGCAATCTCAGAAGCTTTGGGGACTGTTGATTGCTCATCAATGCCGAAGTCCGCGTCAGTGGGAACCTCTCGACGTTCAGATCCTGCAACACGTTGCAGTGCTGCTTGGATTGAGGATGCGGCACCTGATATCTCATCACCCGGTGCTGCCGCCAAATCAACCGCCGGAACTCAAAACAGAACCGAATCAAACTGCGATTAATACAGACAGCGCGCCAATAGTCCATGAAAATTGCCTGCAACCAGAGTTTGCCTGTTCCCTGAGCGGGGGTATTGTCCACCTCAGAGCCTTTGAGTTATTGCAAAATCCGATCTGGATATTTGATATTGAGCATTTGCAAATGTGGTGGGCCAACCAAGCATCCTTGTACCTGTGGAATGCTTCTAGCTGGCAAGAACTTGCGAGCCGCAACTTTAGCGATGTGTCAGAGTCTACTCGGATTCGCTTGCAGACATATCTGCAGCAGTTTAAGCAAGGCAAAACCTTGTCCGAGCAGTGGACGTTTTACCCGGGCGGTCAGCCTGTTTCTGTCCGCTGTCGGTGTTCTGGGATCGGGATAGAGAGCGGGCGTTTGGCAATGCTGATCGAGGGTACGGTCGAAAGCGCTCATCAAATGGAGCCGGAAATCCTGCGATCGATCGAGGCACTCCGGCACACCACGCTCATGGTTTCCCTGTACACCCTAGAAGGCTTACCGCTGCTGGAAAACCCGGCGGCCTTGCGCTGTTATGGGGATGCGCTGCACCCTCGCTCTGCGTCAGACAATGCTTTTCTGAGCCACTTTGTTGACCCTCAGGTAGGAGAGCGAGCAATGGGAGTTCAAGGGTACGGCGAGGTCTCGATCACTGAGGCTCAAGTGATTACTCTGGCGGGGATTCGCTGGCACAGGATCGACGTGCGGTGTACCAAAGACCCGGTAACAGGCAACCCGATGTTGGTCGTCAACGAAAATGACATTACCGCTAGTCGCCAGCAAACAGAAACTGCCCTGCAACAGAATGAAACCAGGTTGTCAGAAGCCCAGCGGGTTGCCCACATCGGTAACTGGGAATGGGACGCGATGACGGGTAAAATTACCTGGTCTCCCCAACTATTTGAGATTTTGGGACGCGACAGGGCACTGGGCGAACCTACCTATGAAGAAAACCTGCGGATTTACCATCCCGAAAGTGCCAAACAGCTACATATGGTTGTTCAACGAGCGCTGACTCGGGGAGAGCCTTATCTATTGCGCCTCAAAGTCTTGCGCCCGAATGGTTCTATCCGCCATACCGAAGCCAGAGGACAGGTCGAACTCAATGCAGAGGGACAAGTCATTCGGTTGTTTGGTACATCCCAAGACATTACGGATCTTGTCCAGGCGGAAACAGAACTCAGAGAAATGAGTACAGCTCTTGCTAATGCGGTGGACGGCATCTCGCGCCTGGATATTTTCGGACGGTATATCACCGTTAATCAAGCCTACGCCAATATAGCGGGTTATCAACCTGAAGAAATGGTGGGTATGAATTGGCAGAAAACAGTTCATCCCGAGGACTGCGACAGGATGATAGCGGCTTATCAAAAAATGCGAGCCGAGGGCCGAGTGGAGGTTGAGGCCCGCGGTATCAGGAAAGATGGTTCGATTTTTTACAAGCAATTGGTGATGTTGGCAGCCTACGACTCGCAGGAGCGCGCGATCGGGCATCACTGCTTTATGAAGGATATCACCGATCGCAAGCAAGCAGAAGCAGCATTAAAACAAGAGTTCGAGCGTCTGAGTATAGTGATTGCTACCCAACAGAAAATCGCCATCCACAATCCCAATCTCGATGCAGTCATGGCCGTGATTGCAGAGAGGACTCAAGATTTGACCCGCGCCGATGGAGCAGTGATTGAAATTCTGGAAGGGGATGAATTGGTGTATCGGGCAGCCAGCGGTATCGCCACCCCCTATATTGGATTACGGATCAAAGTAGGGACAAGTTTATCGGGAAAATGTATTGCGACGGGGCAAATCATGCTTTGCGAGGATTCAGAAACCGATGCACGGGTAAATCGGGCTGCCTGTGAGCGCATTGGTCTCCGGTCAATGGTGGTTGTTCCCTTGTTCTATCAGGACGATCGGGTTGGCGTCTTAAAAGTGCTTTCAGCTACACCCTCTGCCTTTACAGAGTCAGATATCCAGACTTTACAACTGATGGCCGGGTTTCTCGCAAGCAGCCTGCATCTGGCTTCAGAATTTGATGCTAAGAACATTCTCCTGAGTCAATTGCAGGAAAGCGAGGAACGGTACCGTTCTGTGATTATCACCATGACAGAAGGTGTTGTACTCCAGCTAGCAGACGGACAAATTACTGCCTGCAATGCTAGTGCCGAAAGGATTACCGGGCTGACCCCGGAGCAAATGATGGGGCACACATCGATAGAAGATTTAGACTGGCGAACCGTTCGGGAGGATGGCGAACCGTTCCCAGGCGAACAGCATCCGGCAACGATTACCCTGCGCACGGGACAACCGCAATCGAATGTGGTGATGGGCATTCACAAATCGGATAAAACGCTGACTTGGATTTCGATTAATTCTCAACCGCTGTTCCATCTCAATCAGTCTCAACCCTATGCAGTAGTGACGACTTTTGCTGATATTACAGAACGCAAGCGGGCAGATGAGATGCTAAGACACCGGGCGGAACGAGAAAGATTAATTGCTACGACAGATGGGCTAACACAAGTAGCAAACCGCCGCTGTTTTGATGAGCGGTTGCAGTCGGAATGGCACCGACTGATGCAGGGCAAACAACAGCTTTCGTTGATTATGTTGGATGTAGATTATTTCAAGCGATATAACGATTGCTACGGACATCAAGCTGGGGATACTTGTTTGGTGAAAGTAGCGAAAGCCGCAGCAGCCGCGGTTAAACGTTCTACCGATTTGTTTGTGCGCTATGGGGGCGAAGAATTCGCTGCTATCCTGCCGAATACGGATGCTGCAGGGGCGATCGCGGTTGCGGAGTCGATGCGTCAGGCAATCCGACAGTTGGCAGTCCCTCACGAGCAATCTGATGTGAGCGCGATCGTGACCGTTAGCATGGGAATTGCGACTGTGATTCCCTCCTTGGCAACATCACCGGATGAACTCGTTGCCCTCGCCGATCGAGCATTGTACGATGCGAAACGACAAGGGCGCGATCGCTACACAAGCGCAAACCAGATGACGGCGCCAGAGGTCAATCCAGTTGTAGAATAGGCAAAAGAAGGTAGGTATATCCTAGACCGCTCCTAGAAAAATGGGATAAAATGCCTGGAAGTATTGATATATGGTTATTTACCTGATCCGCCACGGTATCGCAGCCTCACCCGAAGAATACGATACAGATTCAGAACGCCCGCTTACTAAAGAGGGCGATCGTAAAACCCGGAAAATCGCCCAGCGGCTGTACGAACTCGAAATTCAGTTTGACCTGATTCTGACCAGTCCCCTACTGCGGGCGCAGCAAACCGCCCAAATCCTGCAAACAGTCGGTCTCAGTTCTAAAATAGAAGAATCCGCCGCCCTCGCACCTTCAGGAGACATCGGGAACTGGCTGGAGTGGTACAAACAGTGGCAGGAAATAGGTAGCAGCAGCTTGGCCCTGGTCGGCCACCAACCAGATTTAGGCCATTGGGCAGAAACTTTGCTTTGGGCTCGATCGCAAGATGCCCTGATTCTCAAAAAAGCAGGTATCATCGGCTTAATCCTCCCGGAAACCGGGTCCCCAGTGGGCCGCAGCCAAATGTTTTGGCTAACTCCGCCCAAGTTTTTGCTGCCCTAGAAACAGCGAACCGCCCTGACAGTAACAGTAAGCGCCAGCCCTCTTAAACCCGCATTCTCCGACGCTAAAACCGGGTTTGAGGGGCGAAAATAGGCAGCGGTGCGATCGGGTTCTCGGTTGAAAAACCCGATTTCTGAACCGCAATTAAATGATTATTTGTCAAGACTGTGACACTATCTTGGTTTCTGGTAATGTACTTTTAGTATTGTTCAACTCACACAAAACGGTATCGCAATGGTCGTCGGCGAATTCAAACCAGGTTTAGAAGGTGTTCCCGCCACCTTGTCCAGCATTAGCTACGTCGATGGACAAAAAGGATTGCTGGAATATCGCGGGATTAGCATCGAGGAACTAGCACTGAAAAGTTCCTTTGTTGAAACTTCATATTTATTAATCTGGGGGGTACTTCCGACAAAGGAAGAACTAGAAGCTTTCGAGCATGAAATTCGGTATCACCGCCGGATCAAATATCGCATCCGGGACATGATGAAATGCTTTCCTGAAAGAGGACATCCAATGGACGCCCTGCAAGCTTCAGCGGCCGCCCTGGGGTTGTTCTACTCGCGCCGAGCTCTCCCCAACCAGGGATACATTCGAGAAGCTGTAGTGCGGCTGCTAGCTAAGATTCCCACAATGGTAGCAGCGTTCCAGCAAATGCGACGGGGAAATGACCCGGTGCGGCCTAGGGATGACTTGAACTACTCGGCTAACTTTCTTTATATGCTCAACGAGCAAGAACCCGATCCGCTGTTAGCTAGCATTTTTGACACTTGTCTGACTCTCCACGCTGAACATACAATTAATGCCTCTACATTTTCGGCAATGGTAACAGCTTCGACGCTGACAGACCCTTACGGAGTGATTGCTTCAGCCGTTGGCACTTTGGCGGGGCCACTGCACGGGGGAGCTAATGAAGAAGTGATTGATATGTTGGAGCAAATTGGTTCGGTAGAAAACGTGCGCGCTTTTGTCGAGAAGAGCGTTGCAAATAAAGACAAAATCATGGGCTTCGGTCACCGAGTTTACAAGGTGAAAGATCCGAGAGCAACTATTCTTCAGAGGTTAGCGGAACAGTTGTTTGAGAACTTCGGCCACGATGATTATTACGACATTGCTGTCAAGTTGGAAGAAGTGGTTGAGGAGAACTTGGGTCACAAAGGAATTTATGCAAATGTAGATTTCTATTCTGGTCTGGTTTACCGAAAAATGGGAATTCCCATCGACTTGTTTACGCCGGTTTTTGCGATCGCCCGCGTTGCCGGCTGGTTGGCCCACTGGAAGGAACAACTAGAGGCAAACCGCATTTACCGCCCGACTCAAATATATACGGGAACTCACGGTGCTCCTTATATTGCGATCGAGGACAGGCTTCCATCCTAACCTCAAAGCTGTAGCCGTAGGGTGCGTCACCTTGCAAAAATCTGTCAATAAAAATCGACTTTTCGAGTAGCGACGCACCTTATCAAAATGTTGTTTTTTTTTCCTCATCTCTGGAAAAGAACAGGTGCGTCGCCATGATATTGTCGCTGTTGATGAAGGATTGTCGATGGCGACACACCCTACGGCTTAACTTTAGCTAGGGGCGATCGCCTAATCACAAAGTTGAGAAGATGATTATTGAGGCGATCGCTCTCTAAAACAAATCAAATCATTTGAGAATATTTGTTGTTGGGTGAAATAGCGATCGCTTAATCGTAAACTTCAACGGCAATATCGGTTATCGTGTCATCGAAGCCAATATTCGCGAGTTATTACATAATCCTGCGAGAGAGCAAACTTGGTGCTAACTCCATCAGATCGAAATATCAAACGCCTCATCCAATGTCTTGACAAAAAGTACGGTTATGCAATAGTTTTGAGCTATAAACATGATTGTACCGCAACTGCGATAGAATTATAAGTTGTAACGCAGCGCGCAGCTTGATCGGGACATTTTTCGCTTAATACATTCCAATTTCCCATCACGATATACTTTGCAGAATGAGAATTAAAAAGATCGAGTTAAAGAACGGTTATAAACGATTTCACCATTTAACAATAGATCTCGGTGATAATCCAAAAAGAATTGTTGCATTGGTTGGCCCTAATGGTTGCGGGAAAAGTAGCGTTCTTGACGGGATACTTTTCCATAATCACGCACATGAAGTAATTGGTGAAAAGGGCGATAAAGATTATAAATATCATTCAATGCACAAAGCCCTAAATTTTGACTACCAAAACATAGTAATTGATTTCGTCGAAGGATCATTTCAAGACGTTTGGACAGCCAAACGGCCAGAGGGAAAGCATAAAACTCTTATTTCATTTAGAAGTCCCTATCGTTACAACAGCAACCTTAACGTAACCGAATCAAGAGCTATCAACGAAATTCGTCTAAATAATTACGGGGCAAGTCTATCCTCTGATTTGGATGACAAGATGGAACAAAATTATAGACGTTTGAATATAAAATACAATAAATATTTGATCGATCAGGATTGCAGGCCTAGCGAAGCAAAGCAAAAAATAATCGGGGATTTGAATAAGGCAATCCAAAATTGCCTTGATTTGAGCGTCACCAGTATCGGTAATATTGAGGCTTCTCAGGGCACATTATATTTCAGTAAATCAGATCATCCGGGGGAATTTGAATTCAATGTTCTCTCTTCTGGCGAAAAGGAAGTTGTAGATTTATTACTCGATCTGTATTTGAGAAAAGACGATTTCGATAACACAATTTTCCTCATTGACGAGCCAGAGTTACATATCAATACATCAATACAGAAAAAGTTGTTGTTAGAAATTAACAAATTAGTCGGTGACAACTGCCAAATATGGGTAGCAACACACAGCATAGGTTTTTTGCGAGCATTGCAGGATGAATTGAAAAATGAGTGCCAGATAGTTCATTTCCCAGCAGGAGTAAATCTGGCATCAACACCGCAAACGATTACTCCAGCAGTAAAAAGCCGCTCGGAATGGCTTAAAATATTCGAAACAGCACTTGACGACCTAACAGGTCTTGTCAGTCCGAAACGAATTGTTTACTGTGAAGGCAGAGGTGAGCCGGGTGTTAATGGACAGGAAAGAGGACTTGATGCGAAAGTCTTCAATAACATTTTTGCTGACAAATACCATGACACCTTGTTTATTTCAAGCGGCGGCAACACAGAACTCGATCAACGTAGCGAAATTGCCATCGCAATTTTAACAAAAGTATTTTCAGAAATTGAGATATTGGTTCTAAAGGATAGGGACATTTCGTCAGGTAAAGAAACCTCGGAGCAAGATAGACAAGTATATCTACAGAATAACCCCCAAAACCACAGGGTTATCAAGCGGTGGGAAATTGAAAACTACCTTTATGATAAGGAAGTTCTGGCTAACTATTGTTCAGCCATTGGGAAGAATTTCAATGAGTCAGAATATAATGAGTTGGTTGCCGACATCGTTAATCAAAATATCAAAGATCAAACTGGTAGGATTAAGTCCATTTGTGAAATTACCACAAGCATCAATCCTGCGGATTTCAAGATCACACTTTCAAAATATATGAAGGAAGATATGACTGTCTATTCAGAATTAGAGAGATGTATATTTGACAGGGCATGATTGTTTGTTCAGAAGCTATACCCTAATTTTATTAAACGTAGACAATTAACAGGCTCAAACTGCGTTACAACAAGGCGCTGCACCCGACCGCCTACAGTCCGCTCGTTCCTCGCTCCCTTTCGGCGGCAGGTGAGCTTGGTCGTTATACCGAACCGATCGCTCCGTTTAAGTTATCTGTTTATAGCAGAGATTAAGCAAGCAAAAATAGTTGGCTTCGTTGTTGAGTTCGGAGAGGTTATCGGCGATCGTCCTCCAAAACACATCAAATTATTTGAGAATATTTGTTGTTGGATGGAATAGCGATCGCCAATCACAAACATGAGACGATAAAATGTTGAAGAGATCGCTGTATTCAACAGTCAAAAAGGCTTAATGGAAGAAGTTTTAATCTAATTTATCAACACAGTTGATACATCATCCAAAAAAATGCAAGAAGGCGCAAGCGTATCACAGCTAACTATTAGCCAATTTCAGTACATTGATGCAATTCATCAACTCCAACAACCGACCATTACCGAAGTAGCAGAAAAGCTGACAATTACCAAAGCTTCAGTTAATGTAGGGTGCGTCAGGTAAGATTATTTCCGATGCAAATCAACAATCTCAAAACAGACGCACCTCGCCAAACGGTGCGTCAGAAATATGCTTTCCGTACAACTTGAAAATCTCAAATCTGACGCACCCTACTAGACATCGCAAGAATTGCCTGTCTGGAACAGGCACGATGCCTGTTCCACAATAATTATGGGAGATGTCTACTAGCTAAATCTACACAGATTGAGTTACATGATGGCGGCTGGTCAATTTATCCAATTGATTCACCAACAAACTTAGGAACAATCCCACATCCGTAACAACTCCAGTAGATTCGATCGACCCCCGATCGCTCAATTTCGTCACCACCGCCGGATTAATGTCCACACAGACCATCTTCACACCCGCCGGCGTCATATTTCCCACACCAATTGAGTGCAGCATAGACGACAGCATTAACACCATATCTGCACCCCGTAACAGCTCAGTATATTCTTCTTGAGCCTTAACTAAATCCATTTGCGTGTCAGGAAGCGGCCCGTCATCGCGGATCGAACCCGCAAGAGAAAAGGGTATATTATGCTTCACGCACTCGTACATCACACCGTTAGTAACCAAGCCTGCTTCAACAGCTTTTGCAATACTCCCGTAACGCCGTACAGTGTTAATTATTTTCAGGTGATGGCGGTGTCCGCCGCGCACCGCTACGCCGCGTTTCATGTCAACTCCTAAAGAAGTTCCCATATTCGATTGTTCCATGTCGTGAACTGCGATCGCATTTCCGCCCAACAACGCTTGTACGTAACCTTCGCGAATCAAATGCGCTAAATGTTCGCCACCGCCGGTGTGGATGACAACAGGCCCCGCCGTAACTACAACTTTGCCACCGCGATCGCGAATTTGGCGCAATTCCCACGCTACTTGTTCTACTACCAATTCGACGCGGCGTTCGCTAGAAACGCTGCCCGACATAAAGCTGAATTCTTGAGAATTGCGCTGTTCCCGCGATTCTGTTTTGCGGATGGTGCGGATGCCGACTACATCAACAACTACTTTTTCTCCTACTTTTAAATCGCGCAATAATTTGCATTTTGCCACTGGGCCTTCTGCCGCTTCTGTAATAGCTACTGCTCCATCCATCCGCTGATTTTGTACCTTCACCCACTGGTTATTTACCCGCACTTCGGTGGGATAAATCGTACTCACATAAAAGTCGTCCGGGCCGACACCATCTTGCACTACCGGTTCTAAAATAGCGTCGCAAATCTCTTGCGGCGGGGGCACTGCACCCAAGTCAATCAGCAGTCCCATGATTTCTTCCATCACATCGTGGGAAGGAGCCGAAACTTTAACGTCCGCAGAAGATGTGCTTTGCCGCTGCTCTCCTAAATTGAAATTGAGCACCTGGAAACTGCCGCCGTTTTCGATAATTAAGTCTAAAGCGCGACTGATTAAACCAGCATCGAGCAAGTGACCTTCCATGCGAATTGTGCGGCTTTCTACCATCACGTTTGCCGATCGATCTTCTTGGACAGGTTCCGTTACCCGCAGCGTCAAACACTTAGCAGCACCGCCAGCTTTTAGAAATTCGCTCAGCGGCGTTTCAATCACTTGAAAACCGGCCTTAGTGATGCGCGTTTTCAAGGCTTCGCTAACCTTGTTCATTACCACAATTTTGTCAATATTGACGGCATTGCAGGCAAAATTTGCGGCATCTGCTTCTTCAATGGCAATGCGTTTTTCCGGCGCAACTCGCATTTCAATTAAGCGGTTTGAGTACGAGTCAAATGCTGCTGGATAGTAGAGCAAATAGCCGCCTGTCAGGGGACAAAAACAGGTATCTAGGTGATAGAAACGTTCGTCAACTAAACGCAGCGAAAGCACTTCAATGTTGAGCCATTTTGCTAGTAACGGGTGCGAGTCTAGTTCGGAACGGAAGCCGTATCCGGCCCACAACCAGCGTCCTTCGCGATCGAGCAAAGCATCGCCAGCGCCTTCAAACGGCAAGTCTTTCGGGAGTTCGTGCACGGTGAAACCTTTGCTTTCAAACCATGCTTTGAAATAGGGTTCTTCGCCTTGGCGTTCTTTGTGATAGAAACGGCTGAGGACGAAGGTATTGCCTAAAAGTAAGCCTGCGTTGGCGGTGAAAACCATATCCGGCCAGCCTTTTTCGGGCGGTACGAGGTCTACCACGGCGTTGTCTTTGAGGACGTGGTAGAGTTTTTCCCACTGTTCGACGGCGCGATCGCGCGATGATTTGTGGACATTTCCCTCCATCCACGGATTAATCACGTAGTCTACATCGTAGTGGTCGGGAGCGCACATGAGGAAGCGAATTGAGTCAGTCATAATTCAGTTAAAATGTGGTAGACGCTACAGCAGACGTATGTTGACAGAGTTTGTATAATAGCAACTGTAATATTCACTACTAATTTTAGCAGCGCAACGTCTGGAGCCTCTAAAGGCTAACTCTTTATTTTATCATGTTTAGGATGACATTAAACTAAAGGACAGGTCGTTCACAGGAAATACTAGATAAAATGTCAGGTTATGACGCACCATAGAATAGGTTCTGATAGACGATTAATATAATCTTTGTTGAATTGCCCCCAATATGACGGTAGGGGCGCGTTTACACTCGTTTCAGGCTTATATTATAGATTGTTGGTAAACCGGCCACTACAAGAATTATGGTTAATTTAGCGGGCATGATATAACTGCTTATCCTAAGTTTTAACTTTCAACTTTTGGAAAATCGGCAGTTCGATCGCAAATTCTGTCCCCCGGCCAACTTCTGAATGACACTCCAACTTACCGCCGTGGGCGTCTTTAACAATTTGGTAACTAATCGACAACCCCAAACCAGTGCCGCTGCCGATCGGTTTGGTAGTAAAAAACGGGTCAAACATCCTTGACTGAACTTCGGGACGGATACCGGGCCCGCTGTCAGAAATCCGCACACACACTTGATTGTCGCTGCTGACTTCAGTAAGAATGCGAATTTGGTTAACTTTGCAAGTACAGTTTGCTGATGACTCTTCCACAGCGTCGATCGCATTCGACAGTAAATTCATAAATACCTGGTTTAATTGAGCCGGATAACACTCGACTTTTGGCAGTTCGCCGTAATTTTTAATAACTTGAATTTCCCCACGTTTTACCTGTGACTGCAATCGGTGCTGCAAAATAACCAAAGTGCTCTCTATCCCTTCATGAATGTCTATTACTTTGCGCTCTGTTTCGTCGAGTCTTGAAAAGTTTCGCAAAGACAGCACGATCTGCTTAATACGGTTAGCACCTTCTTGCATTGAAGCCAGGATTTTAGGAAAATCCTCAGCGATAAAATCTACTTCTATTTCTGCCAATCTTTCGTCAATTTCGGCAACTGGTTCGGGATAGTGTTGCTGGTAGAGAGCGATTAATTCTACCAAATCGCGAGCGTACTGTGCGGCAGGAATAATATTGCCGTAGATGAAGTTGACGGGGTTATTAATTTCGTGGGCTACTCCCGCTACCATTTGCCCGATAGTTGACATTTTTTCGGCTTGAATGAGCTGGGATTGAGCATTTTTTAAGTCTTCCAGAGTTTGTTCTAGCTGTTGCGCTTTTTCTCGTTCTCGCTGTTCGCTAAGAAGCAAAGCTGCTTCGGCTTGTTTGCGATCGCTAATATCCATGACTGTTCCCAACAGTTTGATTACTTCTGCGGTTTCGTTAAAAACAGCTTCTCCCCTTCCTTCCACGTATAGAATTTGCCCGCTGGGATGCAAAAATCGGAACTCTTTTTTGTAAGAAATTCCTTGTGATATAGTCAGGTTGACAGTTTGTTGGAACAAGTCTCTGTCCTCGGGATGACACATCTTTAAAAGTTGGGCAGATCTTGGTTCAGTTGCGGTTGAGTCAAGACCAAAAATGCGGAATACTTCTTCTGACCAAGTAATTTTTTTAGTGACTAAATCAAATTCCCAACTGCCGATATGGGCAATTTTCTGGGCTGCTGCTAGACTAGCTTCGCTCTGCTGAAGTTTAAGTCGCTGTTTTTTATCTTGTTCGAGAAGATTGGCTTGAGCGATCGCAATTCCCATTTGTGCCGCCACACCTTTCAATAATCCGATCTCATCTTGCGTCCAGTGGCGGGGGCGATCGTACTGGTGCAAGCATATCATTCCGTTAGCTTTTCCCTGGTAGGAAGTGCGGATGGATATCATCGACTTCAAACCTATTTGACAGTACAATTCTCTGACGTTTTCTAGCAGAGGTTCGGCAAAAACATCATCAGCAACTACAGCTTGATCTTGGGACAATAAAAACTGAGTGTGACGATTGCCCTTTACTGGTATTTCTACATCTAAAAGCGATTTAGACGCGGTTTTTCTGTACTCAGCCACATTAAAAATGCGGGGATTTTGGTGTTCTGTGTAGGTGTGAATCAAGCAGCAATCGGCATTAAAAATTCGACCTATTTGGGCCGCCACTGTTTGAAAAATTTGATCCTGCTTTAAGCTGTAGCGAATTTCCAGAGTAATTGTTTCTAGCAGAAATCTTTGCTTGATTTGCCGTTCCAAAGCAGCTAAAGCTGTTTTAAGTTCGAGTTCCGCTTGTTTGCGATCGCTAATTTCAGTAGCAGTTCCCAGAATTTTCCAAGGTTTGTCGTCCGCTGTTCTGGCAAAAACGGTATCCCGACTCAAAAACCAACTATATTCACCGTTTTTGTGCTGAATTCGGTACTCAAACTCAAAGCTTTCACCGTCTTTTGCTGTCTCAATCCTGCTCATGTGTTCTGAGAGTCCCGGCAAATCGTCAGGGTGTATTAAGTTATGAATAAATGCTCCTGCCATCTGTTGTATTTCTTCAAGGCTGTAGCCAATATCGCTATAAATTTCGCGGTTAATATACAGAGTTCGCTGTTCTATCAAATCGTAAACGTATAAAAGATTAGGATTCGTTTGAATTACGGCCGACAGCCAGCGTTGGCTGTCTCGGAGTTCTGCTTCGATCCGCTTGCGTTCTTCTATTTCTGCTTGCAGTTGCGCATTTTGTGCTAAAACTTGCTTATAAAGCCGGCTCAGAAGCAGTTGATTTTCGACGCGGCTCACCACTTCTTCTGTTTGAAACGGTTTAGCAATGTAGTCTACTGCCCCCAGCGAAAAAGCTTTTACTTTATCAAAAACTTCATTTAAAGAACTGATAAAAATCACAGGAATATCTTTGGTTTCCGGACAAGCTTTTAGCTGTTCGCAGACTTGATAGCCATCCATACCTGGCATCAGAATGTCCAGCAAAATCAAATCCGGTGGACTCGATAGAGCAAAGTTGAGAGCCAATTTGCCATCCCGTGTCGGCCGAACTTTATATCCCCGCTTAGACAAAAGCTGGGATAAAAGCCGCAAGCTTTCTGGGTGGTCGTCCACCATTAAAATATTTTCTTGTAAGACAGTGTTTTGAAGTGTAATAGTTTCTAGTCTTGGATCTTTACCGTCAGTTGTATTCACAGCAGGCTCTCGAACTATTAAATTTTATTTTTGGGAATATTTTTTAAAGCTATTAACCGCTTGTACCTCACACTTCCCGGGAAATTAGCACAACTATCGGCTATATATAGCGTACTCCTAAATCATCTATCATAATATCAAAAATAAGCGTCCTTTGAAAATGTTTGCGGCTCAAATTATCGCAGTCAATCGAGTGAAAAGCAGAGCTTGCTCAAAGCAGAGGCTAAGCAACTTTGATTAAACATAAAACTTTTACAGTGTCTATAACCCGGTTTCGCCTGCATTTACCGAGTGACTCGGTGTTAGGTTTTTTCAGTAGATCTACTTACTCTAAACGCCAACTAAACCAGCCATGACTATTCGTGTCAACTTAAGACTAAAATCCTTTGTCTGTCTTGTTTGTATCCAAGTCTTGAACCCCCTAAATTGCCCTTTTTAAGCAGGGCTAGGGGGATTTAGGCATAACTGTAAAACAGTATACCGTTACTACATTGGAACTTCAATTGACACCAATGCGCCCTGAAAAACTCCTACAATATATTATATTTTATTTGCGCCATCGGGCTGATTTATGGTATCTTTGTCTCGGTCTGCAATTCCCCGCTTGCGGCGTACACGGCTTTAACGTTATACCAATTCAGAAAAATCCGAGCAATTTCTAAAGCTAACTGCGGCTTGCCCTGGTCAATCAACCACTGCAAAAAAGGAGTCATCGTCCGCTCGTTCAGCATCCCGCCCAATGATAAAACTCCCCAGAGTATTTGGTGCAAAAAAGTCATTTGTATCATCATTCGCACTTCCCAACTTGGGTGTTTTTCATAAAACAAAACTCCCATTCTGCCCCGCTGAATTTCTCTGTCAATCATGCCCGGAATTTGCTCTAAACTAAAAGGTGGATGCCAGTGATATCCGACAGCAGCCGGACATTTAATCAGTTTCAAACCTAACTTTTTTAACCTGACACCCAATTCTAAATCTTCCCATCCGTACAGTTGAAACCGAGTGTCAAACAGTCCAGCAGCCAGCAGCCAGTGGCGGGCGATCGCCACATTTCCCGTAGCAAAATAAGCCGCCGAAAAATCCGTTATTTTGTAAGGTTCGGAAGTAGGATTGTCGAAATTGCAAGTATTAATCACGCTGCCGTAAGTAAAAACCGCATCAGTATCTTTGTAACCCTGTAGCAAAGCATCGGCGTGTGCTTGCAAAAAATGCTCTGTTACCACCAAATCGCTGTCAATAAAAATAATCGTATCGCCCTTAGCATCTTCAACGCCCAAATTGCGGGCCGCCGCCGGGCCTTGGTGACATTGGGCGATCGATCGCACGTGAGGCAACAAGTCCGCATCTGCCGCCAACCACTCCAGCGTCCCGTCCGTCGAGCCGTCGTCCACGACAATTACTTCATACTCTCTGACAATCTCACCGAACTGCTGATTTTCCAAAGCCAGCAGACATTTTGCCAAAATCGGTTTACGATTGTACGTCGGAATTACAACACTAAAAAACACGCCTTTTCCCCATTGCCACAGTTACCGTATCCCACGGTAACAGATTTTCCGCAGCAACTCCCCCGCAAAATAGCAAAGTTTAGCAAAAAAAGAATATATAAATCTGTACTATTTCTGACAAGAATCGATCTCAATTAGGTGCATAATGAAAAGTCGGTTAAATCGGATATCTTGCACCATTCTCAGAAACAGGCTTTCGGGCCTGTTCCACACAAATTAAATTTTCTTGTGGGTTGGGCATCTTGCCCGCCCCGGAGCGGGATTATAGTAAATGGTGCAAGATGTCAGTTAAATTCAGGATGTAAATAGCAATGAGTCGCGCTAAAAAAGTTGTGCTAGCATATTCGGGCGGAGTCGATACCTCCGTCTGCATTCCTTACCTCAAAAACGAGTGGGGTGTGGAAGAGGTAATTACTCTGGCCGCGGATTTGGGACAGGGAGACGAATTAGAACCGATCCGCAAAAAAGCTTTGGCATCCGGTGCTTCGGAATCGCTGGTGATCGACGCTACCGAGGAATTTGTCAAAAACTATGCGTTTCCAGCAATTCAAGCTAACGCACTTTACGAAAATCGCTATCCCCTTTCTACGGCGCTGGCTCGCCCGCTAATTGCTAAATTGTTAGTAGAAGCTGCGGAAAAATACGGTGCAGATGCGATCGCCCACGGTTGTACGGGTAAGGGAAACGATCAGGTGCGGTTCGATGTGTCGATCGGCGCGCTCAATCCCAAGATTAAAATCTTAGCACCGGCGCGGGAGTGGAAAATGAGCCGCGAGGAAACGATCGCATACGGCGAGAAATGCGGCATTCCGTCGCCCGTGAAGAAGTCTTCGCCTTACAGCATCGATCGCAACTTATTGGGAATGGCAATTGAAGCCGGAATCCTCGAAGATCCTTGGGCGGAACCGCCGGAAGAGGTCTATTTGATGACAAAGGCGATCGAACAAACTCCCGACACACCCGAATACATTGAAATCGGTTTTGATTGCGGAAATCCTGTCAGTTTGAACGGCAAAGATTTATCACCAGTCGCCTTAATTTCCCAACTCAACGAAATAGTGGGAAATCACGGAATCGGGCGCATCGACATGATTGAAAACCGCCTAGTCGGGATTAAATCGCGGGAAATTTACGAAACACCAGCGATTTTAGTGTTAATGCACGCGCACCGGGACTTAGAAAGTTTGACCCTGACAGCAGATGTAACGCGATACAAGCGAGGCATCGAAGAAACCTACAGCCAAATGATTTACAACGGTCTTTGGTACAACCCTTTAAAAACAGCTTTAGACGCATTTATTCAGGACACGCAAAAGCGAGTAACTGGAACCGTGCGCCTCAAACTATTCAAAGGAAATGCCACAATTGTCGGTCGCAAATCCGAAAATTCCCTGTACAGTTTCGACTTAGCAACTTACGGCGCAGAGGACGAATTCGACCACAAAGCTGCCGAAGGATTTGTCTACGTTTGGGGACTGCCAACCCGCATTTGGTCGGAGAAGAATCGAGGTTAGTGTTAATTACAATCGGATTAGAAACCCGATGTTAACCTGCCGAAGGTCATTCGGGGCTACACAAACAAAGTCCGCCTTCGCGGACTAAGAGTAGGGTGGGCATTGCCCACCTTATTTGTTAAAGTATAGATCAAATAATTTAAAAATCCTAATGAGTTTTGTATAATAGAAGTAATCGGCATCTACAATCATAAAAAACTCAATAGAAAGCCAATGATTGCCAATCAAAGCCAAAATTATATCTCACCGGAAGAGTATCTGAAATTAGAAGAACTCAGCCAGATTAAACATGAGTATATTCAGGGCGAAACCTACGCAATGGCGGGTGCTACTGAATCTCATGTGACAATATGTGTCAACTTAGTCAAAACACTTACCGATCATGTCCGGGGCAATGGCTGTAAGCTCTACACTGGAGACATGAAAGCCCGAATTGATACAGCAAATATCTACTACTATCCTGACGTGATGGTAAGCTGCGACGAGCGAGACAGAGCTTTTAAATCTTTTAAAAAATACCCTTGTTTAATTATTGAGGTTTTGTCTGATGGAACTGAAGGATTCGATCGCGGAGATAAGTTTGCTGATTACCAGAATTTAGAAACGCTTCAAGAGTATGTGTTAATTAGTCAAAAGCGGCAGCGAGTAGAGTGTTTTCGTCGCAATGCAGAAGGATTGTGGGTTTTGTATTCCTATACTGAAGGAAGCGAAATTCACTTGGCTAGCGTGGACTTTCGCGCTAGCATGGATGCTATTTATGAGGATGTTACATTTACCAACGAAGATATTGTGGTGGATTAACCAGGCTATAATAAGTATAAAAATTAACCCCTGCAAATATGCCAAAATATTTGACAATTACAACATAAGCGCAACAACAACTGCTAAAGTGGCCCGATGACTTAGCAGCAGAGCCAGCTATCATCACTAAGGATGGGAAACCGGCAATCATTGTGCTCAGTTTTAAACAATTTGAATCTCTGTTAGGAACCATATAAATTCTCTACGATCGCAAATTTATGGTTTAGTTACAATGCGGCATTCAACCAGCCCATAGGGGAAAAATAATAGACTTACAACAGTTAAAAGCAGATTTTAAACTTTGAGAACACTAAAAAATGGAGCCTGTAGAATATCGAGTTATTGTGACTCCACAAGCGCGGCAACTATTTGCTGAAATCAAAAATCGACGGAAGCAACAATAACTCTTAGTAAAATTGGAGAAACTTAAGCACGAGCCAGAAAAGCAACGTAAAGCTTTATCAGATGTCAAACGCCTCAGTTGTGGGAGATAAGACTTCTACTTTATATGACAATACGGTTCAGTTAAGGGCTATCCAGTGCTTAAAACAATAAATACAGGAGGATTCATTATGATTCCAGTACCTCT
>NZ_JAUBRK010000081.1:0-30251 GCF_036701825.1 Microcoleus sp. MOSTC5
TTTGTTAATTTCGACAATTTTCGAGCTCGACTATTAGCTGGCTTTTCTAATTAGTTTTTATTATCACCTCAAACCCAAAAGACCCTGGAACTTTTACAATATTTTGCAATATTAAGAATTGGCTAGGGGCAGCACTAAACGAGCCACAATTAAATTGTTTTCTAACATTTCTAAAGACAAGTTTCCCCCCATTAAGCGTACTGCTCGCTGACAAATTAAGAGATTTTGCACGATCGACCTATTTGCAGAAACGCCTAATATATCGGGCCCGGAACCGCCGTTGAAGGCAGCAATTAACTGTCGATCGCACGCGCCGCTATCAATGACAGACAATTCTAGCAAACCTTCCCGCAACAACTGAGAGCGAATCTCAATCTTGTCACCAACTCCAGAGCGCCTGCAAGCAGCAGCCAGCAATTCGCACAGGATCAAATCCAGCTTCATGCTGTCCCCGCGAACGCTCAAAGTCTGGCCCGCAGGCATCGACACAGCAGTTTCTCTGTGCACTTCCAGCAAGACTTCCGACTGTTTGATCAGGGGGGCAGTTCGATCGAGCGATCGCCTCAGCCAAGCGCTCACAGGCACCGCATCTTGTGCGAATTGCAGCCGCCACTGTTCCTGTTTCAGCAGCAAATGAGTTGACCCCAAAGCATTGCCAATGTGCCGCAAAACCTGTTGGTAGCGCAAAGTTTTCAAAGCATCCTTTTGCTCCTTCCCCGACTGCAAAATCGACTGGCTCAAATCCCCCAACTCCTTCACCCCCGCTCCCACAGTGCGGTAAAAGTCCTCAAAACGGCGCTGTTTGTACCAGTTGAGCAGCTCCAGATCGAATCGGTGCGACTCCTCGGCCGATTGCACCGCCAAATACCTGCGCCACCAAGCCAACTGAGACGCCATCGAGCTGAGTAAACTCACCGACAACTCCGACCACTGGCGGCCCGGAGCGTCTGCAGCCACCACAATGCCCGCCGGAGCGTGTTCTGGGGCCGTCCGCAGCGCCACCGTCATCATCTCGCCAATTCCCGGACTGCGCAGCCACCGCTTCGTCGCCAGTTGCAGTTGGCTCGTGCTCTGTTGCAGCACCCCGCTAGCAGCCAGGGTTTGTTGGATCAAGGCATCTGTTTTGACAGGAATCACCGCCTCGGGATTGAGGGCAAATACGGGATTGGCAGCTAGCGCCGTCGCAATTGAACCTTCCTCCTGACCTGGATTCCAAGTAATTACGGCTACTAAAGGACAGGAAAGTGTCTGGGAAACGTGTTGAGCAAAGTTACGATCGAGCTTTTGTAGCGGCAACTCTGGGAACATCGTCGGTGAAGCAGCAGATATCGGTTGCTCAGATTGCTCTTCAGGAGAATGCTGCAAAACCGCCAAACCCGATTTGAGCAATCGCTCAAATTGCTGATATTTGTCGATTTCCGAACTCTGCTGCCAGGAGTGCAGGATCAATCCTAGCTGTTGGCTCACTAACCGAACTAATTCTTGCTCAGCTCGCCTCCAAGTGCGAGTTGCACTGTGCCCGACAACCAGCAAACCCTCGATCGATTTTCGGCGATCGATTTTCGATTTTAAATTCGGGTGTTCTCCGTCTTTATTTTTCCTCCGAGTGCTTGATGCCAAAAGCGATCGCACCCCCGCCTCCGCTAGCACTTCCCGCCAAGCCCCCAACCGCCCGTCTTCTTCCCAATTTTCAATAGCCAGAGGTGCGCTTTCTTGCAACAGCCCCACGTCTGCCGCGTCGAGGGCGTTGAGCGGCGACGGCACTGCCCTGCGGTTGCGGGGCAGATTTTGGCAGACAATCTCAAAGCGATTTTGTTCTTCGCCGTACAGCAGCAGCAAAAAGTATTCGCATTTGAGCCGCCCGCACAACTGCTCGGCGGTATTTTTCAAAGTCGCCTCCCAGTCAGCATCGCTGTAGATGGCGCGAGCTATTCCCGCAGTTAAATCTCGATCGATCTCAGTTTGCTGAATTTTCTCCTCCATCTCCGACACAGGAGCCGTCAGAGCCACTAACCGCGCCACTCCCTGCAGGTAATGTTTTTCATTTTCTTGCCAAATCCGGGGCTCGCCGGCTTCGACTGCCAAAAATCCCAACAATTCCCCTTCTGAAACAATCGGGGCAGCCAACAGAGAGCGAGCGCGGATTTGCTGCATCAACCGCCCCGTCAGCTCAGTTTTCAGAGAACTTTGAGATTCACCGATCCAAACCATTTCTTCCCTGCCCAAAGCCTGATAAAATTCGCCCAAGTCTTGGACGGTGATGCCCGAAGCCGCTCGGCCCGGCCCGCCCAAACCCGGAGCAACTTCGCGGTTGCTGACTCGGCGCCAAAAATAGCGCCGCTCTCGCTCGAACCAATAAACATTGGTGCGCGTCGGCTGGATAAATTCATGTGCTTGTTCGACAACCGCTTGCAAGTATTGGTCGAGCGATCGCAGTTCCCCCAACTGCGAAATCAGCGCTAAAAGAGACTCGTCTGGGTGTTTGACTTGTTGTCGCTGCCAGTCTTTTTCTATTTGGTAAAGAGCAGTTGCGAGCGCTCCAAATACGATCCCCAACTGCGTTTTTTCTCCCGACTTTGGCGACGCTCCCCACACGTCAGTCCCGAGCAAAATCACACCGTAGCAGCGGTCTTTGTAGCGGAGGGGAAACAGAGTCGTGCCTTGAATATTGAAAGTTTGAGCTGCTTTGCGCCATTCTCCGGCTCTGTTTTCCGATCGCAAATCCGGGACTCCCACCGGCCGGAGCTGAATCACCACTTGTTCCAGCAAATCCCCTGGGCTGAGGGCAAACCGCTGTTTGAGAAAAGACTGGTCGCCGTTAGGAGTCATGCCACCTTTCCCCAACAATCTGTGGGCCTGTCGATCGTACAACCCGATCCAAATCAACCCCCAGTCAAATTCCGTTTGCAAGTAACCGAGTGTGGTCGAAAGTAGCACTTCAACATTCTCCTCTTCTCGGAGAGTCTGGAGAACGCGTTCGAGGGTCGCGATTTGTTCGTCTAAATCCTTCGGTCTTTGCTGCTGCCCCATTTCCAAGCTTCCCCGCACCTTTGTCTAATTTAAAATTACCAACTTAAAAATTAAAAAATTCAAATGGAAAAGAATCAACTTATAATATAATCGTCTCACTTATCCTTGAATCTCAAACATTGAATAAAGTCGATCGAAGTTGAAGTAAAAACTTCGCCTTTGCTGCCTGCTCGTGAATATTGTTATTTCCCTTCTCCTTTCTAATTTGTAAATTGCCCCAGTACAAATCATTGGATATTTATCAATCAGGTGTAAGGCCGCTGTTGTTTTCCGTATTGAAAACAGATGCCGAGTGGCTGCACAACCGCACTCTCCAAGTTCTCGAACTCGCAGCCAGAACCCAGTCAAACCCCGCAACCAGCCAAATGCTCTCCCGATTGCAGAAATCTTTGGGAGTCCAAGATTCTCGCCTCGAACAATCTTTGTGGGGACTGAGCTTTAAAAATCCTGTCGGCTTGGCTGCGGGATTTGATAAAAATGGCGTAGCTGCTGACATTTGGGCAAATTTTGGCTTTGGCTTTGCCGAACTTGGCACTGTCACTTGTCAACCGCAGCCGGGAAACCCCCAACCTCGCTTGTTCCGCTTGACGGACGACAGTGCAGCCCTCAACCGCATGGGATTTAACAATCAAGGAGCCGCGGCAATGGCAGCCCGGTTTGAGGCTGCACAGAAACAGTCCCCATTCGATGCCTCGCGCCCCATGCCTAAGTCTCCGTTCCCCTTGGGCATCAATCTCGGTAAATCTAAGGTAACACCGTTAGAGGAGGCAGCAGCGGACTATTTGAAGAGTTTTAAGCTGCTGAAAGATTGGGGCGACTATTTTGTAGTCAACGTTTCATCTCCGAATACGCCGGGGTTGCGATCGCTCCAAGATGCTGCGGGACTTAGCACGATTTTGGAAATTTTGCAACAAGAAAATCGCGGAAGCAAGCCAATTTTAGTTAAGATTGCGCCGGATTTGGAACCCGAGGCGATCGCATCAATCCTCGACTTAGCAAAAACCTACCAACTAGCAGGAATTATCGCCACAAATACCACCATCCGCCGCGACGGATTGAAAACACAAATATTGCGAGAAACAGGCAAACCAATCGCCGAAGAAGCCGGGGGAATTAGCGGGCTTCCAGTGCGGGAGCGATCGACAGAAGTAATCCGATTTATCTGGCAATATACAAAAGGCGAATTACCCATAATTGGAGTTGGCGGCATTTTCACCGCCGAAGATGCTTGGGAAAAAATAGCTGCAGGTGCGAGTTTAATTCAAGTCTACACCGGTTGGGTTTACGAAGGGCCTTGGATGGTGCGTCGGATTCTCCAAGGTTTGTTGCAAAAGTTAGAAGAACGCGGATTTAGTTCTATTTCTGAGGCAGTAGGTTCGGACAATCAATAGACATAGGAGTGAAAAGCAAGTCTTGGGCAGGCAGGATGCCTGCCCCACAAAAAGTGTTGAAGAAGTCTAATAAATTCTTGCAGCAGGATTTACGCACCGACTCTAATATCCATGAGTTCACCCAGAATCTGACTCACAGTGCGATCGCTAAAAAAACTATCAGGCAACACCATACCAACAGTTCCCTAACATTAATACTACCAGAAATCTTTTGTTTTCGATCTGTTTCAATTAGTCTTACATCAAAAGTAAATCGGCGCTCAAAATCTTCAATAATCTTAACAACTCGATTTATCTAACACGCATCTAATCAAATATTTCCGCTAATTTCAAAGCATTAACTTGAGCTTGAGCTTTATGCAGCGACTCCTGCCATTCCCTTTCCGGATCGCTATCAGCAACAATCCCCGCACCCACTTGTCCCCAAACAACTCCCCCGATCGTACCGTCACTTTTTGGTGCATATAAAAGGGTGCGAATCAAAATATTTAAATCCAGGTTGCCGCGCCAGTCCAAATAACCGCAGGAACCGTAAAATAAATTGCGCTTCACAGGTTCCAATTCTTCGATGATTTCCAGACAGCGCACTTTCGGACAACCTGTAATCGTACCGCCCGGAAAAACCCCTCGAATTAAGTCTATCGCGTCGCAATCTCGTCTTAATGTACCGATAACATTACTGACGAGGTGCATCACGTGACTGTAGCGTTCAATCGTCAGAAATTCGTTAACTTTTACCGAGCCCCATTCACAGACCCTCCCGATATCGTTGCGCTCTAAGTCAACTAACATAATATGTTCGGCTCTTTCTTTGATATTCTCTATTAATTCCTGTGCTAACTGCTCATCTTGAATGCAGGTTAAACCTCGCGGTCTCGTTCCCGCGATCGGTCTAGTATCCACTTTTTTTCCTAATAATTGAACGAGTCTTTCCGGCGAACAACTAACTATCGCCCCCCACGAAGTTTGCCAATAACTTGCAAAAGGCGAAGGATTGATCCGTTGCAAAGCGCGGTAAATTGACCAACTACTGCAATCTGTACGGGCTTCAAACCGCAAAGATAAATTCGCCTGAAAAATATCGCCCGCATGAATATACTTCTGAGCTTTTCGCACTATTTCTTTATACTCATTCTGAGACAATTGGAAAATAGGAGTAGCGGAATTTTGGTGATAATTTTCGGGTAAATTATTCTGGATTATTTCTCGATCGGTTTGCTCTAATTGATGCTGCATAACGTCGAGTTGAGAAGGTTGACTCGCAGCCAACCAGAGAATTTGCGTTTGACGGTCTAAAACCGCAAAAGATTCTGGTTCGTACCAACAGCTAACCGGGAAAGGAAGCGGATCGGTATTGAGTTGGGGCAGGTGTTCGATTTCCCATGCTAAATCATAACCTAGCCATCCCAACCAACCCCCACTAAAAGGAATTTCCGGCGGTACATTCACTGCTAAATTTTGCTTTTGAGAGTCCAAAAGAGCGCGTAAAAAAGGTAAAATTTCACCGACTGGCGGTGTCCATAGCTGAGATTGACCGTCAATTATCCGGGGAGAACCTGCACAAATAGAATATCGTGCCAATTTAGTAGAAGATGTAACTGGGCTTTCTAGCAGAACGGCCATATCGCGGGGTAAACAATCCGATATTGAGCCTGCACTGTCGGCGGTTTTACCGAGAAATAAATTTTGAAAAATCTCAGATCCGCTGCGCTGATTTAGGGGAAGCTTTCGCCAATGCCAAGGTTGTATTTGTTTCATAATAGATTGCACTATGGTTAACACTTTCAGGACTTACGCAACGAGTCAATTCTGTAGTAATGTTCACAGTTCGCACCCTACTAAAAATGATTGAAAGCGTTATCTCAGCCATTACTTACAACTTTCCAAACATCTCTGTTTGCATCTTTTTTGAGGCGTATCCAACCCCTAACAGAGTTAATGAGAAATAGAGTTTGGCTACTGTGCAAATCCTCTAAGGTAATTAATTGTTCTCTGATTTTTCCCTCCTCTAAAAGTTGAGAACGAAACGTCCCCGGTAATAAACCGCACTTGACGGGAGGTGTGATTAGACCTGCGGGTGTATCGATCGCAATATTGGCGATCGTAGATTCGGTGATAACTCCATCTTGATTCCACAGAAAGACATCCTGATATTCGGGCTGCGACTCCAAAGCCATTGTATAAGGCAATCGGTAAGTTGTCTTGTGGTAAAGAAATGGGCTTTGAGAATCGATCGGTTTGCGGGCAATTCCCACAGATGCACCGATGTGTAAGATACCGCTATCTAGTGTCTGAGCTTGTAATGTTATGTTTCCCTTACAAGATATTGTTAACCGTATTTTTTGTTTGACTGAACCGCAAGTCATACTTAATGCTTGTAAAGCTTTGCTTGCTTCTGTTAGCGATAGGGGGAAATTAAAATAATCAGCCGATCGCTCTAATCTTTGAAGATGTCTGTCTAGCAAAAAATAGCCGTTTTTGGGTTCCCATAAAAGTGATTCCAGCAATTCAAACTTTGGCTGTTGTTGAATCATATTTGTCAATATAATGTAACTCAGGTAACTTGACAATTTTTAGACCCGCGAAGCGGTCTGTTTGTGTAATTATATAGGAAGTTAACTTGAATTTATGTTGCCTAAGTCCTTTATATTTCAATGGCGCCTTGCCATCCGGCTATTAATATTAACCTCAGTGCTCACACCTCTAGCCCTCAACTACTACGTCAGGCTAGTTACAAGCAACTACCTGCGCACCGATGTAGCTAAGGTTCCCGCCGAACCAATTGCCATTGTTTTTGGTGCCGGAGTTTGGGAAGACGGCACTCCAAGCCCAATGTTAGCCGATCGAGTGCAAGCAGCCGTCGATTTGTACAAAGCAGGGCGAACGGGCAAACTTTTGATGACAGGAGACAATAGCAGCGCCGATTACAACGAAGTCAAAGCAATGCAGGAGTACGCCGAAGCACAGGGCGTACCGATTAATAATATCATTCTCGATTATGCCGGATTTAGCACCTATGAAAGTTGCTACCGGGCGAAAGAGATTTTTGGCATAACGAAAGCTGTTTTAGTTACCCAAAACTTTCACTTAGCCCGCGCTGTTTATACCTGCCGCCAGTTGGGCGTAGAGGCGATCGGCTTAGGAACGCCGGATTGGGGCAAATTCCCCCAAAATAGCATGATTCGGTACAGTTTCCGCGAATTTCTGGCAGTCCTCAAAGCGCTTTGGGAAGTGCGCGTTACCCGTCCAGAACCGACTTTTTTGGGGCCGTTTGAAGGAATTAAAGAAAAATTATGAGTGCTCTGTTGAAGACTTTAGTCCTTAAAGCAAGGACTAAAGTTGTCACTAAAAACGGGTTTTCTTACAACTAACCGGACATCATCTAAGTCCGGGAGTTGTAAGTTTTGAGTTAAACAAAAGTTCCGACACAACTCACAAATCATAACTCGCTCGTTGCGGTAGCGATCCATAACTTACTCGCGTTTGGAAAGCCCCGCCAGCGACCAAGTTAGGCTCACCATCATTAAGCGGCCTAGAGCCTTCAAACGGTCTTCGGCGTTATTTTCAATCGCTTGAGACAGAGTTTCAGACTTAACATTTATCGAGAATTCTTCAGCAGTTTCTGCTGGTTTTTCCAACTGAGGTTGGTCAGAAGATGTCTCAAGTCTGACTTGTGGCTGCTGATTTTTTTCTTTGGTCATTTTCTGAGTCACCTCCTGGAGTTATTGCATACATAACCCTTAATACAAATGTAATTTATTTGTCTCCGGGATTTGGGGAGTCAAGTTTTCCTTACCAGACAATCGCATTTAGCAACAAACTTAAAAGTTTTGATTTCAGTTGTTAGCTATCTTAAATAGCACTTAGCCAATTTTCCTCAGAAAGCCGCTTTATTCACAGATAGGTCGTCTTTCACCAATTTTTTGTAATAAACGGGATTTCTGAGCCTAAGTCCTGTTAAATTCAAAACTCACGCACTACTACCGATGATGCACATCACTAAATTGTTATATTTACTTAACAGTAATATTTCCGAGTTTCTGATACAGTAATATTTCCGAGGTGCTGATATTGTTAAAGCTTAACAATTAATTTTGCTCGGATTGATCTCAATCTGAAAGCAAGTGTCTGGAAATTATTAACAAACAGAAGGTGTAGAGCCGATGGCAATTTATGTTGATACTGCAATTGTAGCGGAAGCCGCACGGGCGAGCAAGTTCGGATGGATAGCGGGAATTACTACTAATCCGACACTTTTGGCAAAAAGCGAGTTATCTCCTGAGGTGACTCTCAAACAACTGGCACAACTGATTCCTGGGGAAGTGTATTATCAGCTAATGGCATCTGATTTTGATGGCATGGTAGCAGAAGGAAAAGCTGCTTTTGAGTCGATCGGGCAGCAAACAGTTTTGAAAGTTCCAGCAACGGCGGCGGGTTTCCAAGCAGTAGCGCATTTGTCACCGTCCATTCCTTGCGCGGTGACGGCGATATACAGCGCATCACAAGCAGTTGTCTCAGCAGAAGCGGGAGCTAAATATGCGATCGCCTACGTGAATCGCGCCACCCGACTCCTAGGAGACGGTTTTGCCTTAGTGCGGGATATGGCTAATGTGTTGCAGACAACTAATACTGAGATTTTGGCAGCTAGCATTAAATCGCCGGAAGAAGCAGTAAAGACTTTATTAGCTGGCGCCCATCATTTGACATTGCCTTTTGACGTTTTGCAAGCAATGACTGTTCACGAACTTTCGCAGCAAACTGTTGATGAATTTGCCAAAAACGGGCGGGGGATTTTGGGATAATACCAAATTTATTTGCATAACGTCTTGATTATGTGAACATTGAAAATTGCGAATTGGTAATGGGTAATTGGTATGGGTTTTGAATAACTCTTATCAAATAGGGTAACATCCGAATGATACCGAGCTTGGGGGCGTCCGGCTCTTGATGAGAACTCGCGAGCAGGACGCTAGATTGCAGGGTATAATTCCGAGTCAGCGTATTTGATAGGACTGATGAGTGATGACTGCTAACTAAAGACTATTGATACCAGTCAAAAAAAAGAACGCCAGTGTAAGTCCATGCTTCAAACCTATACAAAATAAGCCATTACCACTTCTTTAATCAAAAATCAAAAATCAAAAATAGCAGGACTATGGCATTCGCCAAATCTTAATAGTGCGATCGGGACTGCCACTCACAAAAGTCTTGCTATCTCTGGCAATAGCAACAGAACTCACAAACTGACTGTGACCAGAAAGAGTGCTTCTTTCTTTTCCCGTCTTCAAATCCCAAACTATAATATCTCCGCCCCCGCCGATCAAAGTGCGGCTGTCCGGGCTAAAGGCGATCGTCCTCACCCAGCTCGAATGCCCTTTAAAAGTGCGGGTGCGCTTCCCGTCTTGCACGTTCGACAAACGGATCGTATTGTCGGTGCTAGCACTAGCCACACTTTGCCCGTTCGGGCTAAAAGCCACAGCATTAACCGGGCCCCCGTGACCTGTGATAATTCTTCTAACTTCTCCGGTGCCGAGATTCCACAAACGCAGAGTCTTGTCATCGCTGCCGCTAGCGAGAGTTTTACCGTCCCGGCTCAAAGCGATCGCGTTTACTCCTCCGGCATGGCCGCTCAAAGTCCGCAACCTGCTGCCGGTGCTGACATTCCACAAGCGAATAGTTTTGTCATCGCTGCCGCTAGCGAGAGTTTTACCGTCCCCGCTAAAAGCGATCGCGTTAACGACGGCTTTGTGAGCGGGAATCGTCCGCATCCGCCGCCCCGTCTTCAAATCCCAGAGAATCACATTATTATCGCCGCCGCCGCTGGCGAAAATCGAGCTGTTCGGGCTCACCGCCAGCGTGTTGACCGATTTTTTAGAATGCACCGAATTGAGAGTCCGCACCAGGCGTCCCGTCCTCACATTCCAAATTCTAATCGTCCCAAAGCTTGCGCTGACCAAAGTTTGACCGTCAGGCGACAGGGCGATCGCATTTACACTGCCGACATTATCCAAACTTCTTTGCAAAAACTGGCTGCTAGGCAAACTAGAAAGCAGCCACACCGGGTTAGCTGGAAACACCCCGTAACGCAGCGAACCGTAAATTTGAGACGCACCAATACCCAGCATCAAAACAGCCGTGCCGGCGAGCAACTTATTTTTCCAATCAAAAACCTTTTCGGCGGGCTTCTTCAAGACCGAATTCAGAGGTCTGAGGCGGTTCATGGAATTCTGCTTCGTCGCCCCAGACGCCCCGGAAGTTGCGCGAAGTTTAGTTTGCCCCGTCGCCGGCAACTGAGTCGGCAACTGACTTTCCGCACCGTCGAGTTTAATTTCCTCCAAGCACTGCAAAACCATCTGCGGACTTTGAGGTCGATTTCCCGGAAAAGGCGCCATCAGGTAATCGATCACATTAGCCACGGGGTCGGAAACCTGAGGAGCTCCTTTGCGCCACATTAATCTGCCCGTGCGCGGGTTTTCTGGAAACGCAGTCGGCGGCTTCCCAGTCAGCAAATAAACAAAAGTGCGACCCAGAGCAAAAAAATCCGACTGCGGAACAGCCTTGCCATTAGTTTGTTCCGGCGGCGTGTAGCCGGGGGAAACAATACCAGTCACATTTTGCCCCTGGCCCACCTTAGCGAAATAAGTCGCCGACACTTCCCGAGCAGTCCCGAAGTCAATCAGCACTAACTGCCCGTTCGGCTTGCACATAATATTGTGCGGCTTGATATCCCGATGGAAATAGTTGAGACGGTGAACTTGGTCTAAAATTTCCGACAGTTGTTTGAGCCAGTTCACAGCTTGTTCTTGACTGATCGGGCGACCCCGATGTTTCAGCCAGTCTTGCAAATTGGCCCCAGCAATTTTCTCCATCACCAGACAGTGAAAAGACTCTGTGCTGTGAGCTGGCGTAAATATAAAATAACCGTCGCGATCGACTTTTGGAATACCTGGATGTCTTAGCCTGACCAATACGTCGGCTTCTTGCTTAAAAAGTTCTACAGCTTTGGGATGTTCTTTGAGTAAGACTTTGAGCACTCTTCGAGCGCCGTTGTCGTCCACTTCAAATGTTCTGCCAAAGCCGCCGCCTCCGAGAGGTGCGACTAGCCGATATCGACCTTGCAACAAAAGTTCTGACCCGCAGTGGATACACGCGGATTTGCCAGAGTTGGCTGGATCGGAGGGATTCGGGCATTTGGGATTGAGGCAATAACTCACAGAAGCCACATAACCCTGATTGAGGTTGCTCTATCAAGTTTTACTTTGACACTGCTATACAAAACTTGGCTAAGCTTTATTTTTGCTTCACCATTCAACTAGAAGTATTTTCTAGAGGGTCTGATTCCTGCTTCTGCCAAGGGAGTCGGCTCTTACTTGTCCACAGGCGTAAATTCGGGTGGAGCAGCACCCTATTTTTCAAATGAGTACAACTATTTATTGTGGAAGCTTTTAGCCATTGTTTAACCATTATTTTCAACCAATTTAACGAATCGTGGTATCCCGTTCGACCTTTTTATAGGCTGGTCAGTTTTAAATCGACCCTCGTTTACTCTCCCAGAAAATTTTTGCTGCAGATTTTAGGCATTATGAGAATGTTGCACATAACTGCGTTTCTGTCAATATGCTGGCCATAATTCGCTATGAGCAAGTTTAATAAAGTATTAAGCGATTAGATTAACCTCTGCGCACTCTTGGTGACTGAGATTTTTGGTTGAGCTTGCGTCACTTGCTTGCGACTGGATTACTCCAGGCAAAGTAGAGGTGTCTGTTCTAAGAGCGTTAATTTCGGTAGGGCATACCGTATTTGAGTAGTCCTCTTTAATCTAGTTCGGTTTTTGTTCAAATACGAGTTTTCCTAGACGGCAACACCGTGTTTGTGTGACTACGTACTCAACAACCTAGTTAAGTTTTTACGTTGTCTAGTTATACTCAATTTTAAACTTATGACGATCGTAGCACACCTAGTACAAGACTCATGAGCATTCTTGATTGAAATCTTGCAGCGTCGCTGAAGTCAAGCGAGGCTTTAGTCTCGCTTGACTTCAGCATCCCGTGTTTTTCTCTAACCTGTGGCACTGCGATCTCGCGATCGGGTTGAGGCCAAAGGTTTTGTTGTTTGTCACAGCCGATCGATGTCAAACATCCCTGATGACAGCAGATAATTTACAAAAAGACCAGAACTAATAACTCAGAGCAGCCACATTTCAATTGTACGATCGCAACAACCACTCTCGAAAAAAGAAGTGAGAGTGGGGGAGTGCGAGAGTGGGGGAGTGAGAGAGTGGGAAAACCCGCCTTCTGCCGAATGCCTTCTTTCCTCTTCCCTCTTCGTTCCCCATAAGAAAGCCTGTTAAACAAGTCCCTCAATTACTGGATGGAAGTAGAACGCCAGCGCCAAAACCGTATAAGCTGCCAACAGCAAAGTACCTTCGAGCCAGTTAGAGTTGCCGTCTGAACTGATAGAATTGGCGATCAGCACCGACACCGCAACCGCTACAAGTTCAAACGGGTTGAAATTCAAGTCCATCGGTTTGCCCAACACAAAACCTGCCAAAACCAACACCGGGGCAACAAACAAAGCAATTTGCAAACTCGAACCCACTGCCACAGAAACCGACAAATCCATTTTATTTTTCATCGCCACCGTCACCGCCGTCGTGTGTTCGGCCGCATTGCCAATAATCGGCACTAAAATCACCCCGGTAAACAGTGATGTCAGCCCCAAACTCGCCGTCGCTTCTTCCAGAGTACCCACCAACAGTTCCGACTCGACAGCTACCATCAGGGTACAGGCTAACAGCACCCCAATCCACAGCGGCAGATTGACTTTGTGGTCTGGACTGTCTGGTGCTAAGTTACTTTCGGCTAATTCTTCAAGCATTTCTATTTCTGCCACCCCTGCATCGTAGAGATAACTGTGGGTTTTCATCGAAAACAGCAGCGTCAGCACGTAGACGACAATCAGCACTACAGCAACAGCGCTAGAGAGGTTCTGCATAGTTGCCGGAGGGATGCCAATAGAGGTGGCATTAACTGCCGTCGGCACCAAAATGGCAATCACGGCTAAGTTCATCGCTGAAGCATTCAACCGGGCGACTGTCGGCTGAAAATCTTGTTCTTTGTAGCGCAAGCCGCCCAGCAGCATCGCCAATCCCATCACCAGCAGCAGGTTGCTCATAATTGAACCAGTGATGCTGGCCTTGACAACATCTATTAGTCCGGCGTTGAGTGCGACGATGCCAATAATCAGTTCCGTAGCATTTCCGAAGGTAGCGTTCAGCAAACCCCCCAAATTGGCACCGAGGACGACGGCGATTTCTTCGGTGGCCGTCCCCATCCACGCGGCTAGGGGGATGATGGCTAAAGCCGAGGTGACGAAGATTGTGGAGGGTTCCCAGCCGAGAAAGTGTCCGGCGATGGAAACCGGGATAAATAACAGCAGGCTGGAAATTATTGTATTTGTGTTTAGCATTTAGATTCTCAAAAGCTGCCAACCGTCAATCATAGCCTGCCATAAAGTTTAAGAATGGGGGAGGGTTCGATATTTGGGTGTTGGCTTAAAGCTGGGGGTGGAGGATCGAGCGATCGCTGCATTGCGGCTTTCACGGATGTGACAAACTAAGAGAGGGATTTGTTTAGCCGATCGGTTCAATGGATTTTTGTATTCGATTAGCTTCCTTAGAAGACATTCCTAAGCTGACAACTTTAATTCCTGATTCTGCTAGAGCTTTGCAAGCAGGCTACTATAGTTCAGAGCAGATTGAAGGCGCACTGGGGATAGTTTTTGGGGTTGATACTCAACTGATTCTAGACCAAACATACTTTGTTGCTCAGAACAATAACCAAACAATTGTCGGTTGCGGTGGTTGGAGTAAGCGTAAAACGCTTTATGGAGGTGATTCAGGCAAAAATAATCCAGAAGACAGCCTGCTCAACCCAGACAGCGACTCGGCAAAGATTCGTGCATTCTTTGTTCATCCAGCATGGGCACGTGGAGGAATTGGAAGTCAGATTATGCGAGTATGTGAACTGGCTGCTGAGCGTGCTGGATTGAAGGAAGTTGAGATGATTGCGACGCTGGTGGGAGAGCCATTTTACACAAAATTTGACTATTAGGTGATTGAGCGGTTTTAAATTTCTCTCCCAAACAGTCAGATCCTCCCCGCTGCCCGTATGTTTAAGAGCTTTGGGCTCAGTTCCTCCCCGCTGTCGGTATGTTTAAGAGCTTTGGCGCAGCCCATAAAATATGAGGCATAATAAAATCAGTTTCGCTTAAATCCGATGGTAAATCAATGAGAGGACAAAAAAAGCAAATAATTATCAGCCATGTCAATAAAAGTAGATTTTTTCAAAGTAGAAGTCGTCCCGCACGATCCCAATTGGCGCAGCGCCTTTGAAACTGAGTCGAAACTGATTGCAATTGCACTTAGGGACAATGTGGTTGCTATACATCACATTGGTAGCACAGCCATTCCACAAATTCATGCAAAGCCGATCATCGATATGTTAGTTGATGAGGTAAAAGATATTCTTAAACTCGATACACAGAGTTCAGAAATAGAGGCATTAGGTTATCAAGCAATGGGTGAGTTTGGGATATCCGGTCGTCGTTTTTTTCGCAAGGGTAATGAAGCAGGGATTAGAACCCACCATATTCACAGTTTTGAAGTTGGTTCACCGCAGATAGAGCGCCACTTAGCGTTTCGAGATTATATGATTACCCATTCTGAAGCCGCGCAGGAATACAGCGAACTAAAAAGAAAACTTGCCCAAAAATACCCTGATAATATTCACGCGTACATGGACGGAAAAGATGGGTTCATTAAAGAAATCGATCTGAAAGCGGCAAAGTGGCGGCGAGCATCTCATTAAAATTATGATATGGGAAGTGGCAATTCTTGATGTTAAGCCTAATATGACTGGAGCAACATAACATATGAGTGATATCGGTCTCACACACATCGCACTGCCGGTTTCTGATGTCGATCGCACTATCGAATTCTACTCTAAGTATGCTGGAATGCAGGTCGTTCACCGCCGCATTGATGCCAAAGCAGGTGTTGCTGTGGTCTGGCTTTCTGACCGCACTCGCCCTTTTGTAATTGTGCTAATTCAAACAGACTCCGTACATCCGGTTCTGTCTCCCTTGGCACACCTGGGAGTAGGTTGCAAAAGCCGCGAATCTATGGACGAACTCTGCGAGAAAGCACGTCAAGAAGGCGTACTGCTTGAGGAACCAAAAGATGCTGGATATCCGATCGGCTACTGGGCTTTTTTGCGAGACCCGGACGGTCACACGCTGGAACTATCATACGGGCAAGAAATCGGCTTTACAGTGGAGAAAGCTACTTAAAGTTATAATAAACAAATCGCCCTCCAAACCCGATCGTCTCTCATCTGGAAATAGACTGGAGAATCAAATGACTGCAGCAATCATCGCACCACCCAGAAAAGAATCACCCCTTCTGTTTGAGGGACTGACTTGGAGAGAGTTCAAAGCAGTTGAGCAATTGTTAGACCGTCCCGGATATCGACTTTCTTTCCTGGATGGAATTCTGGAGATACGACGAATGCCTGGAGAACCCCACGAAACCGTTAAGAAGAGAATTGCCGCATTGGTGGAACTGTACCTGCTGATGGCGGGGTTTGACTTTACTCCAACTGGCTCAATGACTCTGGAAAGTGAAACGGGAAAAGTCAAGCGAGAGGCGGATGAATCTTATAAACTTGCTCCTGGTCGCAGGCTACCCGATTTGGCGATCGAGATCGTGTTTTCCAGTGGTGGCATCAACCAACTGGAGGCATACAAGCGGCTGAACATAAAGGAAGTGTGGTTCTGGGAAGATGGATTGTTAGAGGTTTATCACCTCCGGGGAGAGGGCAATACACTTCATTATGAACAGGTTTCCAGTAGTGAGGAGGTGAAAGGGATCGATTTGGATTTGTTGTTGCGCTGCATCAATATGGTGAATCATGTTGATGCAGTTAAGAATTTTCAACAGGGACTCCAGAAATAGCTGGGAATAGGGGATTGCGCCTCCTTTTTCCACCTTTGTTGACATCTAAATATCCGCAAAAACCAATGGGGAATGGCAATGATGCAAGTTGTAATTGTGGGATCGGGGCCAACTGGTGCGGCACTTGCCTTGCTGCTGGTGAAACGAGGTATTGCCGTAACCTTGGTTGAGGCGGCAAAAGATGCCTACCGAGTGTTTCGCGGTGAAGCGTTAATGCCAAGCGGATTGGATGCGATCGCCCAAATGGGCTTATCCACAATCCTAGAAGGTGTTCCACATCGACAAATTGATGCCTGGGAGTTCATTGTGGGCGAGCGGCAACTATTTCGAGTTGATGAGCCAATGGGGTCAAATCGACCTTGTACGCTGGTATCGCAACCGCCCTTGCTAGAAACACTAATTTCAGAAGCTCAGTTGCATCCAGAGTTTGAATTTATCCCAGGTGTTCCCGTAAAAGATTTACTGTACAGCAACGATCGCATTGCGGGTGTAAAGCTAGGAGATGGGCGAGAGATTCTTGCTGCACTTGTGATTGGTACAGATGGTAGAAACTCGGTTGTACGACAACGTGCAGAATTAGAGTTAGTAAAACAGCATAAGAGTATAGATGTTCTGTGGTTTAAACTTGCCGCTCATCCTCGGTTTGTGGCGGATAATGTATTTTATTCCATCCTCAATGGCGGTAGCGGATTTAGTGTCTTTCATGGGGCAGAATCAGGAAAACTTCATCTGGCTTGGGTGCTATCGGCAGATGACAAAACGGATCGGAAACACACAGACTGGGCAGAAACTTTCGCATCGCGATCGCCTGCGTGGATGGCAGAACATTTCCGCAACTGTGCCGATACGATCGAATCTCCGATGCGATTGTCTGTTGTGGTTGGTCGCTGTCCGCGCTGGCATCGACCAGGAATCATACTTTTGGGGGATGCTGCACATCCCATGTCTCCGGTCCGCGCTCAAGGAATTAACATGGCGTTCCGCGATGTAATTGTTGCCGCCAATCACCTTGTACCTTTATTGAAAGCAGGGGCTAATTACGAGGATATTGACTTAGCATTATCGCGGATTCAGGCAGAACGCGAACCGGAGATTATTCGCGCCCAACAACTTCAAGCACAAGAAGCGTGGAAAGGCGAACAACTGCGAAAAAATGTATTTATACGTTTATTGATGATGCAAACGGCTCCGTTTTTGGGTGAAAAAATTAAACAATTTTGGGTAAAAGGACAGTATGAATTGCGCCAAGGAGTAACAGAGGTAAAATTGGTTGTGTGAAAATAGGAAATTCAAAATTAGGAGAAGATTTTATGCGATCGACAACAATCAAAGGACCGATCGGCACTATTCACATCATCGAAGCCAGCCCGCCTGTCACCGCTGGGGAGTCGGAACTGCTGCCGGTGGTGTTCGTACACGGTATGACGGTTTCTGCGAGCATCTGGGATGTACAGCTTGCCCGTGTCGCCCGTACCCGACGCGCGATCGCCCTTGATATGCGGGGACACGGTGATTCCGCACCGCCGGAGGACGGCAACTATGCGCCCGCCTCCTGTGCAGCGGATGTTTTCGCGGTACTCGATGGGCTGGGACTCGATCGAGTGGCGATCGTGGGACACAGTTTCGGTGCTTGTATTGCCCTCGCCACAGCCGCCGCACCGCACCGCATCGCGCAGTTGATCCTGGCAGACCCACCTGGAGACTTTACCAAGGTGCCTGCAGAGGTGCACGAGGCACGCATTGTCCCCTACCAGAGGGCTCTGGAGACGGAGGATTGGCGGGCTGCTGTGGAAACCAGCTTCAATGAGGCACTGACAGGAAGCACGGCCCAGACGCGCGATCGGATACTCGCTTGCTTGGCGGCGACTCCACAGGATTGTCTGTCTGGAATGTCTCGCGGGATGTTTGCCTTTGAAGCTGTTGATGCTCTCGATCGCTACCTAGCAGCCCCTGGAACACTAGCCCACGCGATTATTGCTCCCTCCAACACTTTTCCGTTCAGCCTCCACATCCTCCGTCCCACGCTGACGACAACTACGATCCCCGATACTGGACACTGGCTGATGCTGGATGCGCCAGAGGCCTTTGCTAGGGAACTTGATATCTGTTTGGAAGGTGTTTAATATAGATTTCGACAAAATCTGTTAGTTTTACCACAATTCATCGAGAGTTAAGTTGTGGGGGTTTTTGAGGATGAAGGCGTTGTTGTCTTTGATTAAGTCACCGCTACAGAGAATCGGTAAGCGTTCTTGATAAGCTTTAATCGCCAGGATATAATCTTTGTCTGCGAGTGAAGTTTGAATTTTCCGCAATTTGGCAACTACAAGGCCGAGGAGAGTAATTTCGCCACTTAATTTTTGGGTATTTGGGGTGTGAATTTGCATAACAATTCCCTGAATAGTCGTGTTGGGAATGCTGGTAAGTAGTTCGCTTAAAATTTCAATTTGAGGGCGATTTTCTGCGTTTTCTAGGGTTTGGATTGCCTCGCGGATGCGGGCTGCATAATCTCCCAGGTTTTCCCGGTTAGGTAGCAATATTTCAAATTCTTCTGCATCGGCTGTTGGTTTGTGCCAAAGTGTGGCATTATCTAAAAAAAGTTGGTCTTCATGCCAGCCGTGAGTTTGTAAGTAATTTCTCAGTTGATTTAGCTTGATTGTTTCGAGAGTTTGGCTATCTTTTACGGTGCTTTTCATGGTTGAACTCCTTGGCTAATTCCCTCCATAATTGACTGAAGGGCGGCGACTGTAAATTTGTGGGTTCTGGGGATGGCGACGGTGACAGCGTTTGTGTTTTGTGTTTTTGGCTTTCCCCGCAGCGAGATCCAATATCCGCAGTTTCTGATGCAGAGTTCTGTTTCCGACTGGGTTAACCAGTCTTCCGGTGTTTCGGGGATTAAAACGACAACTAAAATTCGGGGAATGGCGAAGTTATCCATTCTTAAGTCGTCGTAGTTTTTGAGCTTGAGGGGGTAGCGGATGGAGTTATCGTCTTGGATATCTCTTGATGTAGATTTTAACTGCAATTCTAAGCGAGGTGCTCTAATGGGGCCTGTCCCGCCTTTCGCAGCTACTCCCCAGTCTACGCTGTCATCGTCTACGGAAGGTGTGTAGAGGGAATAGCCGGCAACGGTAGTGACAGCTTGCAGGTAGATGTTGCTGAATTGTTCTTTTTGTTGGTTGATGTCCACTTTTTACGTAGCGATTATTCTTGTTAATCTATTTGGTAGGACATTATAGATAAATTCATATCATGTGGAGTGCCAAAAAATTATTAATTCCTTGAATCATCAGATCCACCTGGCTACGATTAAACTCATTAAAATTTCCGTGAGCTGCACTATTCCGAATATCAGCCCAAGCTCTAAGCTGCTTAGCTGTTAGTTCATTAAATACGTTATTTTTTTTCAAGGCCTCAATCAAAGGGGCAAGTGTTAGGGGTTTACCGTTATTATGGACTGTTGGTATGGACGGACTCTGCTTATCACAGAGAGTTCGTAGAGATTTCTCTAAAACAGCTCCCGCTAATACGGCTGCTGGTACATGGTCATATTGACCAGACTGACCCTCTGCTAACAACTGTTCTGCTTGGCCCATATAATCTGCAGCTATTGCAGTTTCTATCTCAAGTCCCAAATCTCCTAAAAAACCTTTTTGAAAGTCATCTTTAAATCCTTTTAACCGAGAAATGCGGGTATTCAATGTACCGGGAAGTATGGAAAGTCTTTCTCTTTTTTCATCCAATAATTTTCGATGAAAACTCCTTGAAGAAATGATTTGCTCTAGTAACGATAAATAGTTTACATTCCACCCCTCTAGTTTTTGTTGAGCTTCAAGTTCTTGTTGAGTTAACGGGCTAATTACTTCATCCAACGTGCCGAAGTGATGAGTGGGAATATCTTTAATAACTTTATAAATCCTTTCTCCTTCTTGTATAAGTTCATCAAACCGAGCGAGATATTTGCTGAAAACGTCAGGCGGTAGTGTCATTACAATGATGCCTCAAAAAAAAATCCGTATCTTTCACACGAAGCTTGCCCGAAAGAACCTTGCGGAGTAGGGTATCGCGAATGGCTCCAAGTGTGCGCGATTTTCGATAAGAGTTATCTTGACTTAGCACTCTGCAATTTTATCATTCCTCCTCAATTTTCACATCCACCGCTTCTAACTCAGCTTCCAACTGCTCAATCGCCGGCAAACATCCTTTCAAGAAAAGCTGTTTCTCAGTCAACAGCTAAATTGTCTATAAATTTTTCTCCCCATCCTCGCTGCTGTTGCCTGTTTAAAATATTCCGTCCAATTGACCAGTAAAGCAACACTAATTCGCAGTTAACAGAAAGTACGGCCCGCACTTGATATTGCACAATACGTTCCTTAAGTTCTCGCAAAAAATCATGATAATCTTCAGCAATTGACGAACTATCCGCCAGAACCCACCCTCTGCCGATTTTCCCGAATCATCGCCTCTAACTTGGCACTCTAGGCAAATTGCCTCTCCAACTTCGCCGTCAAATGCAGCATCTTCTCGTCCAAACCCTCCTCCTCCTCCAAGGCCTCCGCCTCCGCCCCCACATACCTCTCAGGAGTTAAAACATAACAGTTACCGTTTTGCTTTTTTGTTGCCTTTTGACTCCGCACAAGTGTTACAACTCTTCTGGAAAGTACATTTGCAGCAAATTTGCCCCGCCCTAACCCAACTAGCCTAACTTCTCTAGGACTTAGGTAAAAAGCACCTAAAGTATGATGCGAAACTAGGGCAAAACTCTTATTCTATAAATCGATCGGGCATTAAACCGATTATCCACAACCGCCAAGATTTCTTGCCAAAAATTAAATCTTTCCGGCGAAAAGTTGCTATTTAATGAATAAGACTTTACAATCCAGCAAGGTAAATGAAACTCTCAACGAGCAGCCCTGCAAGCACGAACCCGAAATGGGTCGCAAGTGCCAAAAAGCAGCAAAAGCTACCTTTTTTAAGTCTTTCAACAGCAAAGCATTGGCAAAAACACCAGGGATCGACGGTTGGCATCTTGGAACGAATGCTTTGCTAGCAATACTACAAATGTATCAAAACTTATCTGCCAAAATTTACCCCTAACAGATGCCTCGCTACAACTCTTGCTGCGTAAGGTTTCAGTTTCTAATTAGGCTGGTTTTATTGTCTTTAACTACTTGAGGATTCGATCGCATGGTTTCGATTTCTACTACTCAATCCGATGTGCTACCTTTGTCTGCGCCAACCGTAACTCCTGCAACCCAAAGCAGCGTGGCTGCTGCAACAGGGGTCTGCGTGACGGTTCACGGTCACTTTTACCAGCCGCCCCGGGAAAACCCTTATCTGGACGCGATCGAACGCCAAGCCAGCGCCTCTCCAGCCCACGACTGGAACGAACGCATTGACAACGAGTGCTACCGCCCCAACGCCTTTGCCCGCATAATCAACGATCGCGGCGAAGTCACGGGGATCGTCAACAACTACGAGTATATGAGCTTCAACATCGGGCCGACCCTGATGAGCTGGCTCGAACGCTACGACACGGAAGTCTACCAGCGGATTCTGGAAGCCGATCGCAAAAGCTGTCAGCGTCTCAACGGTCACGGCAACGCGATCGCCCAAGTATACAATCACATCATCATGCCGCTGGCTAACGAGCGAGACAAATACACCCAAATTCGCTGGGGGATCGCTGATTTTCGCTCCCGGTTCGATCGCGATCCCGAAGGAATGTGGCTCGCCGAAACTGCCGTAGACTACGCCACCCTCGAAGTTTTAGTCGCTGAAGGCATCCGCTTCATTGTCTTAGCCCCCTCCCAAGCCGAACGCTGCCGCCCGCTAATCGGGCAAAACCACGAAGGGGAACCAGGGCATAATTCCGAATGGCACGAAGTCGGCGGCGGCCAAATCGATCCGACTCGCCCGTACCGCTGCTATTTGAAGCCGGAAATGCGGTTAATGGCTGACCACCAACTCTCGCCGCTGAGCACTCACCATTTTGGTCGCAGACACTTCCAAAATTCCGAAGCTACACCTGCCAACACTCCCTATATTGATATCTTTTTCTACGACGGCCCGATCTCGCGGGATATGGGCTTCAATGACGTTCTCAGCAGCAGCCACCATTTGGTCGGGCGCTTGGGTCAAGCAGTACGGGGAGACCACCGACCGGCTCAATTAATCTGCGTGGCGACGGACGGCGAAACTTTCGGCCACCACAAAAACGGTACCGAAAAATGCCTCGCCTACGCCTTCACAGAAGAGTTTCCCCGTCGAGGCTGGACGGTGACGAATTTTGCTCATTATTTAAGTCAAAATCCTCCCACTTGGGAAGTGGAACTCAAACCCGTGACGGCCTGGAGTTGCTCTCACGGGGTCGATCGCTGGCAAGAAGATTGCGGCTGCGGCGGTGGCGGCGAGTGGAACCAAAAATGGCGCCGCCCTTTGCGGGATACTCTCAATTGGCTGCGCGATCGGCTGATTCCGATTTACGAAGAAGCGGGGCGCAAGCTGTTGTGCGATCCCTGGAAAGCCAGAGATGAATATATTTATGTCATCCGGGATCGATCGCCCGCTAACGTTGACAGTTTCCTCGAACGCCATCAAGTGCGCCCCCTCGATGCCGGAGAACAGGTGGACGCCCTGCGACTGCTGGAAATGCAGCGCCACACCCTGTTAATGTTCACTAGCTGCGGCTGGTTTTTTGAAGAAATTTCGCGGCCAGAAGGCGTGCAAATTCTGCGCTACGCGGCCCGGGCGCTGGAATTGGCGGGCGAAGTTACCGGCGTCCAGCTAGAAAAGGATTTTGTCGCTCAACTAGCCCTCGTACCCAGCAACGTTGACTATTTCAAAACAGGGGCCGAAGTTTACCGCAAACTTGTGGTGACAGCCCAAATTAGTCTCAGACAAGTGGCCGCCCACTACGCGATCAGTTCTCTGTTTGCCAAATATCCCCGCGAACAGCGAGTTTACTGCTATCAGGCCCAACAGCAAGATTTCCAAATTCAGCGCATGGGTTCGATGACTCTGGCTGTGGGTCAATTGCAGTTAACCTCGGAAATTACGCGGGAAACAGAGGTTTATGTGTTTGCTGCGTTCCACCTCGGCGGCTGGGACTTCCACTGCTGCATTCAGCCTTTTGGCAGCCGCCGGTCTTACACTATGCTCAAAGAGCGGTTGTTTGGAGTTATGCAAGAAGCTTCGGCAGCCCACGCAATTCTGGAAATGGTGCGGCTGTTTGGGGATCAGTCCTTTAGCTTGCGGGATTTGTTTGCTGAGGAACGCCACCGGATCGTGCAGTTGCTGAGTCAGGAAAATTTGACTCGGTTGGATCAGCTTTACACCCAGGTTTACCGCGAAAATTACGGGGTGATGATGGCGTTCCACCGCGACGAGCTGCCGGTGCCGGTAGAGTTGCAGGTTGCTGCTGAGGTGGCTTTGGGACACCGCTGTTTGACGGCTGCCAAAGCCCTGGAACTGGAAACGGAGGATGTGGAACCGCTGCTGGCCGAAATTGAGGCGATCGCCACTGAAAGCGGCCATCTCCGCTGTCGGTTGAACGTTCCCGAAGTCAAGCAAATTTTGGAAAAAATGGTTTGGCGATCGCTAGACGCGCTGCTGCAAGCAGGATCGGGCCCGGAGGATCGCTCGCCTGTCAAGTTAGAAACTGATATCCGCACGATCGAGCGTTTGATTGCTGTGGGCGATCGGCTGAGTCTGGGTTTGGGTCTGGATCGATCGCAGGAACTGTATTTCGATTCTCTGTACAGTCAAATTGTGCCTCTGTGTTTGGGCTGGCTGCAACTGCAAGATGCCTCGGCGGGCGACAGTGTGGTCGCTGCCGTTGCTTTGGGGATTGCAGGTTCTGGCGTCGGCTGGGACTTGCCTTCGATCCGTCAGTTGCTGGAGTTGGGCCGAACCTTGGCCGTTGATGTTGAGTGTTGGTTAAATCAGTTAAGTTGATCGTTTCTCGATTAGCCAAGGAAATCAATTCCCGCGCTTGAGAATCCGCCCGATCGGGCTTTAAATGCCGATCGGGCTTGCGGGATCGACCGAGGATCGATCGGCATGGATGCTTTCCGGGATCGCGGCTGGGGATCAAATCAGCGACAGGGAACCGCCAACTTTGTTTAAGTTTTCGCTCTACTTGTGGGAAGATAAGAAGACTGTCGGCAAAGCCTACAAGTGTTAAGCACCCGTAGGCTTTGCAGAGTTTTGAAGAGAGAACACTAAATATAAGTCTATGAAAGTTGGCGATCGCGTTTGCATTAAAAACTCTGTTGTTGTCTACCACCACCCTCAAAATCGCAGTCAACCATTTGATATTAAGGGTATGGAAGGAGAAATCGTGGCGATCGTTCACGAATGGCACGGCCGACCTGTCAGTGCCAATTGGCCGGTTCTAGTTCAGTTTGACAAAAAATTTCGAGCTCACCTGAAAGAGGATGAGGTCGAAGTGATCTCTTCGGAAGTCTAGCTGTCTCAAAAGTTGAAGCCGGAGGCAAAAGACAATATCAAATCCGGTCTGTCGATTTTAGATTTTAGATTTTAGATTTACTCCACAGATGAATCTGGAAGCTTGAACTAGAGTCTAAAATTTTGCGCCGGTGACTCCTGTCGTTCGCAACTATCCGTTTTTGGGCGGGAGTCATATAGCTGTTGTACAGTTTGTAGTGAGGACTTCAGTTTTTTCTATAGCTTTTAGTCGATCGGCCGGACTAAAGTCCTTACTACCAACCATCTTTTTTATTTAATCATTAATTTTTCGACCGTCCGCGGCTGAACCAACCGAAGATATTCAAATCTCCCTGCATTTTCTGCAATTCCTGCTGATGCTGCTTGGCTGTAGCGTAATACCACTGGCAGTGAAGTTCTAGTTCTTGACGGTACTTAATTTCATCGTAAAACTCCCGGACAATTTGGTGTCTCTGAAAAATTTCGGCCGCGGGAGTCGGTTCTGGGGCAATGTTTTGCAACTCGTGGGGCAGCATGATTGTTTGGGGGCGACTGTGGCTAATATTTGCTGTAATGACTTTAAGCTAGCACACTCAATCAATTTTGGATTTTAGATTTTAGATTTTAGATTTTAGATCGTATCCGTTTGATTTGGAATCTTATCTGATGAAGTTTTGTAGGGGCCGGTTCGCCCAGATATTTGATAAGTATAGACAAATTATATAAACCCGCCCCACCCCTATAATTGCGATGCAACCGAATTTGATATTAGTTTAAATTCTTCAATCTAAAATCCAAAATCTAAAATCTAAAATTATGTTAAAGCCATCCCCGCAGACGATAAACGATTAAGCCGAGGTATTCTTTCAAAGCTTTAGTTGACTGGTTTAACTGATAGGTGTCCGGCAATAAATCCAGTGCGACCGCTTGCCAATTGCTTTGGGATGCTGCGATATCCTGTTGCGTTATCTGAAAGTCTGTTGGTGCGGCAATTGCTTTTATTCCTTGACGCTTGAAAATTAAAAGCGATCGAGTCATGTGCATCGCCGATGTCACTAGCAAAACCGGCCCTTTTATAGCTTTAGCATCTAAAATTTTTCGCACGTTGACAGCATTTTGATAGGTGTTGTGTGAATCGGGGTCTTGCAGAATTGCTGATGCCGGTACACCCATTGTTTGGGCAATTTCTGCCATGTCTGCCGATTCGGGAGACCCCCCACCTTTCCAATCTATTCTACCGCCGCTGAGAATTAACAGGGAAGCTTTGCCTTGCTTGTAAAGTCGGGAACCGTAGATTATTCGATCGCCCGCTTCCGCTAATTCTACCCAAGGACGGGGAGGTAAAGCTGCTTTGACACCGCCGCCCAAGACGATTATCGCTTCAGCTTGGGGGAGTTCGGCGGTTGGTAAGTTTTGCCATTCGAGCGATCGAACTAACGATTTTGAAACCCAACCGCTACTTCCGAGCAGTAAAATAATTAGAGCCATAGCAATTGGTGCAGCCACCCATTTGGGACGCTTCCAAAGTGTGATTAAAGCCGCCATCATTAACAGGCAACTCAACCCCAAAGGATAAATAAACAGCGGCAGGAGTTTCGATAGAAATACAAACATTAAGCAAGTAATTCAAATTGCTCGTTAGCGGGAAGGGGTAATGGGCGGTAATCGATAATCGGTAATTAGTAATTTAGGTGGCGGGAGTTGTTAATTTTTAGTATTGAGTTTTGAATTCTGAACTCTTTAACTTCAAACCGCGCAGCGTTGCGAGGAAAGAAGCAATCTCAATACTCAAAACTCTTTTCGGTGCTAGCGGCGATCCTCTGGCCCTGACAACCAGCCAAACAATGTAGCAGCATCACTCCTAGAGGTTTTGCTATATTTATGCCCGTCCGTTTGCACTACGTCTTTATTGAGGATAGCATCCGAGGTTTTATCCTTGGAATTTAAATTCGGGTTGAGTATTAATTCGTTGTGCCACCAAGCGACAACTAAACCTGCTGCCACGCCGCCCATGACACCAAAGCCGAGACTCAGGGGCAGCGTACATCCTACTAAGCGAAACCCAACGGTAAACAACACAAACCATATCAGCGCGGGGCTAAACCCCTTGGAGTCTCCGGTAAATTTTGGCATGAGCTGCAACTTTTATTTGTAATCACACAGAAAGATATTTACAATATTAGCAGACAATCAAATTGCCAAGGGCGATCGATCTACAACTACTCCCTACAAATCAAGTTTAATTCTACCTCTAAGTCTTGCGCGGTATCTACAACGTTTACAGAAATTTGTTCTTTTTCTGTAAAAGGTTCAAAAGCTGCTTGCTGCGAACTCAATAGTTCTGCTGTCGCGTCGGCAATATCGCCCCGGCGCTGTTGCAGCCGTTCTCGCAATACTTCAATTGGTGCGGTGCAGTAAACGATTTGCAGGGGCAAGCGGTGGGATTGAGCCCGATCGATCGCATCCGTTCTCAAGTTTTGGCGATCGAACTTAGCATCTAAAATCACATCCCAACCTCGGTCAGTCAGAATTCTCCCCAACTCTAACAATCTACCATAAGTCTGCGCGGTCATTTCATCCGAGTACAAATCTTGTCCGCCGCGTTCATTTAAAGAAATCCCGCCTAAATGTTTGCGAACAGCATCGGATCGAATATGAATTGCCCCAGTGCGCCGAGCCAAATATCGAGCTGCTGTACTCTTGCCAGAACCCGACAAACCAGACATCAAAATTAACTTGCCTTGGCGCGGTTGTGTGTATTGCCAAGCCAGTTTATAGTAATGAGCTGCTGTCTGTGAAATCTCTGCTTTTTCGGCAGTTGAAATAGCAGCATCGTCCAACATTAACGAAGTTACTTTTGCTCTAACATAAGCTTGACGGCTCAAATACAGAGGCAACAGTTGCAGTCCTTCCCAATCCCCTGTTTGTTCGATGTAAGTATTGAGAAAAGCATTGCCCAAGTCTCTGCGCCCCCGCGATTCCAAATCCATTACTGTAAAAGCGACATCGTACATGACATCAACAAAGCGAAAATCCTCGTTAAATTCAATGCAGTCGAACAGCAATATTTTATCTTGCCAGAATGCTATATTCCGCAAGTGCAAATCTCCGTGGCACTCGCGAATTTTATTATTGGCAATCCGCCGGCCAAATAATTCTTGATTTTTTTCAAAAAACGCATCTGTATAATCTTTAGTTTCCTGAAATTGTACCTGAGTCTGCGGCCCGCCGATATATTTTTGCGAAATCAGGTAATTGTTCTCTATAGCTTTGCGAATCTGATTGACTTCGCCAAATCTGCGAATGTAGCTATTACTAATTGCCGTGCTGTGAAACTTGGCTACTTCCCGCCCTAAGTCTGCCATAAGTTGCTCGGTCAACAGTCCGTGTTCCAACAAACTAAGCAACAGCGAATCTTGAGGAAACTCCCGCATTTTAAGTGCGTATTCTACAACAACTTCAGCCGGAGTTATAGCAGGTAAGTTCCTGCCCAATTGGAACGAATCGCCGCTTTGAATAATGGGCAGAACTTCTAGATAGATTTCCGGTACAGTGCGTCGGTTCATCAGCAATTCTTGGGTGCAGAAATGCTGCCTTTTCTCCAAGGTTGAATAGTCGAAAAAGCCAAAATTGACGGGTTTCTTGATTTTGTAAGTATAATCTCCTGTCAGCAAAACAAAGGAAGCGTGAGTCTGAATTAGCTGCACTGGTTCTGTCACCCCGTGCGGGTAAAAGCCTGGCTGCAACATTTGCTGAATCAGAGGTGGGAGACAAGTCATAGCGATTTTAGATTTTGGATTTTAGATTTTAGATTGGGGATTTTGGATTTTGAATTTTAGATTTTAAGTTGGGGACTTTAGATTGGGAGTGGGGACGTTGACTTTAATCCGATTTATTATAGAGTTGATAGTTAGTGTAAAAAAAAGCAGCGATGACAGAAAATAATCAAGAATCTGGTTCCGTGGATGTGTTTGGCGTGGGAAATGCCCTAGTGGACATCCTAGCATTGGTAGAAGATGAATTTGTACTCGGCCATGGGCTGAATCGCGGCGGGATGACGCTGATGAATTCGGAAACGCAGGGGGGGATTTTGCACGATTTAGAGCACAATTCGCTGCAAATGCGATCGGGCGGTTCGGCAGCAAATACGATGATTGGTTTGGCTCAGAGCGGCGGTAAAGCGTATTATTCGGGGAAGGTTGCTAAGGATACTAACGGGGAATTTTATCGGCAAGATTTGCTGGCGGCGGGGATTGATTTTAACGTGCATCCTGCTGCTGAGTCGAACGAGCCTACGGGTACTTGTGTAGTGCTGACTACGCCGGATGCGGAACGCACGATGTGTACTAATTTGGGTGTTTCTACTACTCTGGCGGCGAGTGATATTGATGTCGATCGACTGGCTCACTGCAAGTACAGTTATGTTGAGGGCTATCTTTGGGATGCTGCAGATCCGAGAAAGGCTAGCATTGAGACGATGGAACAGTCTAAGCGTCTTGGTGTGAAGGTGGCTTTTACTTTTTCGGATGGCTTTTTAGTCGATCGATTTGCTGATGATTTTCACAAGGTGGTTTCGGAATATTGCGATGTAATTTTTTGCAATGCTGATGAAGTTCGGAGCTTTTTTAAGGAAGAATCTCTGGAAGAGTGCGCTCGGAAAATGAGCGAGATTTCGGATTTGGCTTTTATCACTAATGGGGAAAAAGGCTGCATGGTGGTGGAGAACAAACAGATTGTTGATGTGGCTGGATTTCCGGTAAAGGCGATCGATTCTGTGGGTGCTGGAGATGCTTTTGCTGGCGGTGTTTTGTTTGGAATTACTAACGGTTTGAGTTCTGTACAAGCGGCTCGCTGGGGCAATTTCTTGGCTTCTAGCGTGGTGCAGATTCATGGGCCTCGGCTTGAGGGTTCTCAGGCTCATCTTTTGAGTGAGGTGATTTCTGGTTAGGAATTGAAAGGGGCGATCGCACTTTTTGTGTTAAGGGCGATCGCTCTTTTTTGAACCGCAGATGAAGCCAGATGGATGAGGAGGGAAGAAAGGGCGATCGCACTTTTGTGTTAAGGGCGATCGCACTTTTTTGAACCAGATGAAAACTGACACGAAAAAGCCGATCGCTATTGCTAAAATAAAATTTAACGACAGTTTATTTATCACCAGATTATGACTATAGCAATCCTAAATGATTTTCTATGTGTAAGTGTACTGATGAATTTTGGCGAAATCAAATTTATGTTCCTTAGTGAAGAACTCTCTCCAAAAAATTGATAATCTTAAAAGACCTACATAAATACCATTAGACCTCTTGCAAAATAATTTTATGCTATAATCAAGGGTTTGCCTTAAGTGGAGCAGATTGCAGGTTATAGCTAAT